>NZ_JBFBAD010000015.1:0-116798 GCF_040682075.1 Actinoplanes sp. NPDC051411
CCAGCTATCCCACCTGGGGAATTACGTGAGCGACGGGGTGGGGAATTACGTGAGCGTCAGACCGCTACAGGTGGGGAATTCCGTGAGCGCCGACACGACCAGCTCCACGGCGAAGATCTTCAGGTGGCCGTCATCGTGCTAGTCGATGAGCTTGATGTCGCGACAGCTGCCCGGGCCATTCGGGCCGGTGCACGCTCGGTGCTCCCGCGGAAGGCCACCGCTACCACACTGTGCCGCACCGTCGAGGCGACGCTCGACGGGCAGACCGTGTTGCCGTCGGCCGCCGCAGTCGCGTTGGCCACAGGCGGGGTGATCGACACGGACGATCCAGCGACGCCATCCGCCCAACAACTCGGCTGGCTGCGGCGCTTGGCCGACGGCACCACCGTGGCGCAGCTATCGGGTGATGCCGGCTATTCAGAGCGGGCGATGTACCGGATGTTGCAGGTGATGTACGAGCAGATGGGCGTCGCCGGGCGGCTACAAGCGATCATGCAGGCTCAGGCTCGTGGCTGGCTCCGCTGATTGCGTCGAGCACCGGTTCAAGACGGCCGGGCTGGTCACCGCACCCGTCAAGGCGGCCGACTAGGATCGAGAACATTCGCTCCGTGCCGAGAGCAGCCGGACGGGTCTGCTTCCTCGCGGCCCGGAAGGCTGCGATCGCCGCTTCCAAAGCAGCATCGCTGGTGAGGGCACGCCAGCAGTGCGCGTAGCCGAGATACTGCAGGGCGCCAACATCCCGAGTGTCGTGGCCTCGGCGCTCTGATTCGGCCTCCAGATCGTCGAAGTAGCGGTGGGCATCGTCGTCGCGGTGGTCCAGCGCGGCGACCAGAGCTCGCAAAGCCGGAACGATCAGCGACCGTCCCTTTACTCGGATTCGAAAGGCCGCCTCAATGGCCGCCTGCGCCTTAGCCAGGTCCTCGCGCCACAGGTGGGCCATGCCGCAAACGGTGTGTAGCTGGCACTGGATGAGCAGACTTCGCTGGCGCCGGGCCCGGGCCAGCGAGTCCTCTGCCAACAGGAGAGCCTCGTCAGGCCGGCCCTGGTCGAGTAGGAGATCGGCTCGGGCATCTGCGCACGCTGTGCGCAGAGTGCTGTCGGGCAAGTCACTTGCCTCACTCTCCGCTTCTTCGATGCGCTCCTCCGCCCTTTGGAGCTCCCCGATCTCGGCGTACCACCGGGCGAGCTTGAGAGCGATGCTGACCGTTTGTTCGGAGCCGGACCGCCGCGCCAGGCCGAGGGCCTCTTCCGCTCGGGCAAGCGCCTCACGATAGTCGCCCCAGCGGCGGTGACAGTCGCCGAGCCCTTCGGCAGCAGCACATTGATCGTCGAGATTGTCTCCTAGCTCCGCCTCACTGGCAGCACGGGTAAACAGTTCCGTCGCTGCCTCGGTCTCGCCCTCATCCCGCAGCAGTCCTGCCATGTTCAGACGAATCCGCAGCCGACTACCAGCATCATCTAAAGTGTCCGCGATCGCCAAGGCCTCGGTGAACACCTCCAGCGCGTCTCTGAATCGGCCACGTGTCTGATACAAGTTCCCGAGGGCATTTAGGTTGGCCATCTTGGGCTTCAGTTCCACGAGATGCTTCCGGATATGCTCGCGACGACCGAGCAGCAGCACTTCGCTGTCCCACCGGCGCAGCAGCTCGTCCACGTCCTGCATCACAGAGTGCGCGGCCTCGTGCCGGCCAGCTCTGCGCAGGACGTCGATCAGAGCGAAGTGCACATAAAGATCGTCGATGCCGTGGACGTCCTCGGATACCTTGCATCGGTATCCCAGCTGTCTCGCGGCGTCCGCCAGCATTCTCTGCCAGCTCTGTTCGTCCACCGGCGGCTCGTCGAGCACTCGGTACGGGTCCGCAGGCGGCAGGCTGTACCGGCCGTCGTGCACGTCGATCACCCGCTGTGCCGCCAGCTTCTTCAGCAACTCCACGACACGGCGTGGGGGCAGATCGTTGACGACCGCGGCGACAGCGTCGGCGTCCACGGGTGTTCCGAACGCGACGAGTGCTGCAAGGAGACGCATTAACCGAGGGTGAAGCTGATCCTTGAAAGTGTCCGCCAGAAAGCGTGGAACCTCGTCCGGCTTACGTTCGGCCAGTTCCTCGACGAGGGTCTCAGCTCCGTACTCGCTGCCGGTCGAATGGACGATGACCTGTGCTAACCAGGCGTACCAAGGGTTCCCTCCGAGTCGGTCGCAGAGAGTGTCGATCTGCTCCGGAGCCAGGGCAGCGAGACCGAGCAGGCGGGGCGGGTCGAGTCGGCTGAGTAAACGGCCGAAGTGAGCCTGATTCAGGCCGCGCGCTTGTACTTTCTGCGCCGACCGCGGCCAGGTGTAGTCGTGCGCCGAGCGCGGTAGATTCCGGGCGACAAGGACCAGCCTGACCCGGTGGCCGGCCTCTGTCGCGATGAACTCAATGGCCTGATCGAGTTCGGCGTCGACGACCGTGCGAGTCCGGTCGTCGAGCAGGGCGTCGGCTTGGTCGATGACGATCACAGCAGGCTCGTTGAGCGCATCGGTCGCTGCGGCGAGCCGGACGTGCACGGACTCTTCAAAGACCGGACCCTGGCCATCCTCATCGCCCTCGAGGATCTTCACAATCTCCATGGCGTCCGGTCGCTGCAGCGTGGTGGCGCGACGTTCAACTACCCGCATCCCAAGGACCCGCAGCTCGGCAGAGACTGCGCGGGCGATCGCGGATTTGCCGACGCCGGCCGGGCCATTGAGGAGCGTCACCGGAGAGCCTCGGTGTGAGATCGCCACTCGCAGCTCAGCTCTTGTCATCTCCTGATTTACGATCGGCCGGGCGGTCAAATCGCCCCCAGCTCCCGAGGCGGCGAACTTCTCCGCAGTCAAGCGCACGGGATCGCTCTCCGGCTGGCGCCCCGGCATTTGCTGCCGCGCCAGCAGACAGGCGAGCCGTAGGCACCACCAGCGTCCCGCCTGGCCTGCCGAGCGGTAGGTGCTGTGCCGGACGGCCTCGGCCATGACGGACACGCGGAACTGTTTGTGCCACGTCCCCAGCCAACTATCGAAGGGAGCGTCTCCGATGTTCCTGAGGATGTCGACGACCGCTGCAAGATCGCTCGGTAGATTCGAAAGACCAGGGTTGGGTTCCACCAGGTACCGCAGTAGCGCGTTCCTCCGGGCCTGGCTGAGAGTCCCCACCTGATGCGCGAGGATGGAGACAAGGAGCGTGGCGGGATCCCGAGTCAGCGGCGCTGTGGGTTCGAAGGCGGACAGATCGATCAACCGGTAGCGGTCAGGGCGGACAACTTCCTCGGTTACCGGCACAAGTATGTTCTCGAAGTGCAGATCGCCGTGCGTGTGCCCGACTAGCCATGGTTCGGGCGAGCTCGCACAAAGCGCAGGGTCGTCCAGGCAGGCCAAGGGGTTCGGCAGAGCACCGTCTTCGTCTGTCATGATCCAAGCGATGTCGGCCGGGATAGCCCAATCATTTGCTCCGCCGCGAAGTTCGATTTCCAGGAGGCTGGGGACCGTCATCTCGCGCAGAATGAACTTGGAACCGGTCCAGTCCTCGAGCAAGCCGCGGCGGACCTCGCGACAAACCGCACCAAATTGGTCAGCATGCAGCTTGGATAGCATGTGCATACCGGTGAAGTCGTCTCCGGCGATGTGCTGACCCATGACTACGCTGCCATCAGGGCAGCCGACCGGATCAAAGGCGATGTCGACGAGATGCTCGTCGACAAATGCCCTCTGCTCGTAGTGCTTTAGCGCCGCAGAGTGTCGCGCGCTCTCCAGAGGACCAGGGCCCGGCGGGCAAATCTTTGCGATGCAGCGCACCGGCTGGGTGTTGTCCGCACTCGCGTACCCCACCACGACCGCGACGAGTTTCGCATCACTGTAACCCGAAGCCTTCCAGCCGCTGTGATCGACGTCGATGGACTTGTTGCGGCGGGCGAACTCCGCACGGACGGCCGCGGCCGTCGCCGAACCCAGCGCTTCGGCGAGCCGGTCCACCTTCGACATGGCAGCGCCTCCTCTGCTTCGCGCAGCAACCTGCGGCAGCTGTCATGCATCTGCCACCATCTGGATACTGGCAGTTGTCATCAAAGGGGGACTGTCGGAAAGCGGACACTCAGGGCGGTCCGAGGCGCTCCTCTAGCACCCGCTTCCGATATTCGAAGGCGCGTTTGTCCCTGTCGTGATAGCGGCGGAAGAACCATGCGGGAGTACGCGACTGCTGCCGGCGCAAGATGAAGAGAACGTCCTGTATCTGCCGTGCCAAAGCCACCCACTCTGGGCCAGGTGTCAGCCGGGGCCCATGTTGGTCGGCTGTCAGGCCGATCACTAACTCCCGTACGCGCGTGCGTTCTCGGGTGTTCGCTAGCTGCGTCCGGTAAGTGTCGAGGCACAGCAGTAGCAAACCTAAGGAGGGCACGAGCCAGGCGCTGATCAGCGCCGGCACGCGCACGCCGGTGGCAAACCCGATGACCAATCCGGCCAGCACCCAGATCCCGGCCACCGAGGCCAAGAGTTGGCCGTATCGCTGGCGCACTCGCGAGCCCCAAGCGAGGTTTTGTTCGAGGCAGAACAGCACGTCGTAGGGCGCTGGCACGACGGCGACGATGTAGTAGTCGCGCACCCATTCCTCGCGGTCCCGGTACCGGCTGCTGAGATCGCTAACCAGTTCCTCCGGGACTGGTGGGCCGACAAGGACCCGATTCCACGGTTGACCGAACAGGGAGGTGTCGAGCATCTCCTGCAGTGTCGCGCTGGTGCGCTGATAGCGAGCCGCCCACGGCGCCAGGGCGATCGCGTATATCGCTGTCCAGAGAGCCCCAACGAGGCTGACGGCGGGGATGGCCTTCGGTTCCAAGCGGGCGAGCAGGCCAAGAGCCGCCACTAAGAGGGAGACCGTCAAGGCGGTGGTGTGAACCCACTGCGCCCGCTTGTGCGTGACCGCGATGGCACGTTGCAGATCGAGGGAGCGGTCAGTGTTTTGCCGCGTTGCGAGCCCTGCCATCGTGTCCTTCACCCTTCATGCAATGACGCCTAGCGGGTACCACGCTATGTCCGCATCGATGGACGGCGAGCCTAGCGAGTGGCCAGGGGCCCGCAGCCATCCCTCGTGGTGCTACTTGAGGCGTTGCGTAACTCGATGACATGGCCACGGATGAGCCGCGGCGGGCTCAGACCGCTGCAATCACCGCGCGTGCTGGTCTTCCGCGAGATCGAAGGGGACAGTAAGCTCGTGGTACCGAACTCAGGGTCGACGAATGCGGTCTCTCCAGCAAGGGACACCCTCATCCCCGGAGGGGACCCCATATACAGGGGGACACCCCAAGATCGGTCAGGTACAGCTGATTCCTTGGTCAGGCTCCACTGAAGATGCCCCCGCCCGGATTCGGGTGGGGGCATCTCGCTGTCGGACGCCGGCGTCCTTACAGGGGCATCGGGTCCATATCGCAGTTCGCCCGCACCCAGTTCTCCGCGTCGACCGTTGCCGGGTGTTGCTCGCGGAGGGTCCGGTGGTAGCGGGTGCGCGTGTCTTGCCACACCGCCTGGGCCTCGTCCTCGCGGTGGAGCGCCTGCAGGTCGATGGCGAGGTTGAGCGCGGCGGCCAGTGTGGAGGGATGGTCCTCGGCCAATACGCGGCGGTAGCGCTCGAGGTTTGCCACGTCGAGGTCGTACGCCTCCTGGTATTCGCCGGAGGCGTACAGGTCGCTGGCCAGGTTGGTGGTGCAGCCCAGCGACAGAATGTGGGAGTCGCCGAGCCGGTCCTGCAGCCGGCGTACGGTCGCGATGTTGAGTGCCCGGGAGTCGTCCAGGTTTCCGCGCAGTCGCAGGATGATGGCGAGGTTGCCGCCCGCCGCGAGCGCGTGCGGATGCTCCTTGCCCAGGGTTTGCCGGAAGCGCCGGAAGTTGTCTTCGGCGATCTGTTCGGCCTCGTCGAGAAGGCCGGCCTGGCGCAGGTCGAGCGACAGGTTGAGGGCCGCCGCGAGGGTGCTCGGATTGTCCACGCCGAGCGCCACCTCGTACCGGTGGAGAGCGTCGCGGGAGAGCGCCAGCGCGCCCTGGTGGTCGCCGGCTTTGCGGCGGGTCACCGACAGGCTGCGGTTGGTCTCGAGCGTCTGCGGGTCGCGATCGCCGAGTTGCTCCACGAACGTGTGCGCGAGCAGTTCGAATTCGTCTCGGGAATCGTGATAGTCGCCCAGCTGCCGCCGGTCGATCAGAACGCCCCGCATGGCGACGAGGCTTTCGACATGGACCGGACTGAAGACCCGCACTTTGCCGTGGTAGATCTTGATGTCGAGGTCGCGCGCCGACTCGAACAAACCCGCCAGACGCAGGCTTACCGCGAGGTTGTGGCCGGCGTTCAAGGTGATCGGGTCGTCTTCGCCGAATGCGGACCGGCATCCGTCGTAGACCTCGCGGGACTTTTCGACCGCCTCCCGGAATCGGCCCTGCACCCGCAGGTCGGCCGCGACCGCCTGGACTGATTCGAAGGTCGCCTCGTGTTCTTCGCCGAACTGCGTCCGATGGATGGCGAGCAATTCGTCGTTGAGCGCGGCGGCTTCCTCGTAGCGGCCCAGTGCGAACAGCACGTATCCGAGCCACCGGCCGATCTCGAGCCGCTGTACCGGCTGTTGTTCGCCGGCCTGCGGTACCCACGCGTCGTACGCCGACCGCGAGATGAACAGGCTTTCCCGGAGGTCGCCCCACCGGGCGTGGTATTTGGCCTCGTTGATGACGAGGCGGCGGACGTATCGGTCGTCGCTGTCGGTGATCGCGCCGGAGGCCCGCAGGTGGGGATGAAGCTCGGCGTACCGGCGCCACGACGCGCGGACCTCGGGCTGGTTGGGGTCGTTCGCGGCGAGAAGGCGGTGGGCCCGGCTCCGCATCGTCTGCCGTTCCGCCTCGGTCATGCGCTGAACGAGTACGGCCTGGACCAGCCGGTGCAGCTGAATGTTGTTGTCGACGTGGTCGATGCGGGCGAGTGCGTAGCGGCTGATCTCGCGAATGGCGCGGCCGAAGATGATCGGGTCGCCCAGCGCCGAATCGGGTTCGTCCTCGATCTGGGCCGCGTTGGGCACCGACAGCAGGTTACGGGCGATCGGTTCCGGGGCTAGGAAGGCACACAACTGCAGAAGTCGCAGCGCCGCGGGCCGGCTACGGGCGAGATGGTCGAGGGAGACGTTCCACGCGGCGGCGACCGGAATCTGATAGAAGGGCTCCGGCGGCGGTCCCGCCATCAGTTCGGCGGTCTTGCTCGCGAACAGCTCGAGATATTCCTTGGCCTGCATGCCCGTCTCGTAGAGCCAGGCCGCGGCCTGTTCGATGGCGAGCGGTAGGTCCCCGAGAACCTCGGCGAGTTTGTCGGCGTCCTCGTCGGTCAGCGCCGGCCGTTCCCCGGTCTGCCGGACGGTGCGCAGTCGCAGCAGCGAGATGCTTTCCTCCCGCCGGAAGATATCGACCTCGATCGGCCGGGCGACCTTCGACCATTGCGGGTTTCGGGAGGTGACCAGGATGCGGCCGGGCCCACCGTTGGGAAAGAACTCGGTCACCTCCTCCGGGCTGTCCGCGTTGTCGAAGATCAAAAGCCATTTCGCGTACGGTTCCCCGCGTCGCAGGGCGTCCCGGACGGAGGGCACCGCCGCCGCTTCCGCCTGTACCGGCAACCCGAGGCGCTGTGCGAGCTCCACCATCCCGGAGACGATCTGCGAGGTCTGTTCGGCCGAGATCCACCAGATCACTTCGTACTCGAACTGGTGTTGATAAACGAACTCGATGACGACCTGGGTCTTGCCGACGCCGCCCATGCCGTGCAGCGCCTCCGGAAGAACGGCCGTAGTTCCGCGCGCGAGCCGTTTCTGGAGCTGTTCGAGCACATCGCGACGGCCGGTGAAGTTCGGGTTGCGCGGAGGCATCCGTCCCAGGATCACCGGCACCCGCGCGGTGGTCGCGGGGCGTATCGGGCCGATGCCGGCAGCGGGCCCGGGAAACGGCGAGAGGGTCTCCTGACTCGGTTGCACGGCGACCTCCGGGACCTGCGACAGGACGGGCGACGTTCCGCGGGGGCGCGCGAGTTGATTCTCGATCTCGACGGCGAGCGAGAAGTAGGGTCCGGTCAGGGCGCGCAGCACGACGGCCTCGATCTCGGCGAGCCGGCGCTGGCCGGAGGGGATCGAGGGGATCTCGGCCAGGGCGGGCGAGCGGATCGCGACGGCCATCAAGCGGATCATCGGGATCCGCTCGCCGAGATACTGGTCGAGAAGCCGGACGACCTGTTTCGTCGTCTGCTGTTCGGACGCGGCGAGCAGCGCGGTGCGGGCGCCACGGACGAACGCGTGAGTGATCAACCCGGCCTCGTCCACTTCGGGATCGGGCGCGACCGGGCGAACGAGGCCGGCCACGACGATCTCGGCCAGATGCTCCGGGCGTGACCGTGGCATCAGCCGGGCCTGCAGCATCCGCATGATCGGGATGTTGAGCGGGGCTGCCGCGAGCCGGCGGGCCAGTTCGACGGCCAGCGGGGAAGCCTCGGCCTGGAACAGGGTCACGAGTTGGCTCGGATCGGCGAATGACGGTCCGGCCGGTGGCATCGGTGTCACCGGCACCTCGTCCTCGGGACCGCCGACGAAGAGGCAGGGGAACTCGACCGGTTCCGGTTGGGGCACCGCGGCGATCAACTGGGCCAGCTCGTAGAGCCAGGGCCCGTCCAGCTCGATCACCGGCACGGTCAGGGAGGAAGCCGGTTCGCCGGGTTCGATCGCGGGTTCGTCGGGCGGCCGTTGCAGGACGGCGTTGGCAAGGACCTCGCCGAGTGGCTCCAACCGGGTTCGCTGTCCCGCGATGCCGGCGCGGCGCCAGATCTGCTGGGGCAACATGTGCACGACGACGACCAGGTGCGTCTGCCCCCACGTGCGCAGGGCCTCGGCGAGGTATCCGCGGCGCCATCCGGGAGCGGCGCCGTCGGTGCAGAGCAGGATCAGCCGCGCTCGGCTCTCGTCGATCAGGCTCTGGGCGGGCCGTTCCGGTTCCGGGTCGATCGGACCGGCGAGCCGGGCCGGCTCGGATGCCCCGACCGGGACGCGCAGACGCCAGCGACGGACCCGGCGGAAGGCTTCCAGCTGGGCGGCTCCGTCGGCGAACGCGTCGATGGTCTCCGTCCAGAGCTGCATGGAGTAGTGGTCGTCGACCACGACCTCCAGGTCGAGCCCGGCCCGGGCCGATTCAGGACCGTCGAGCAGGTTCAGCCCGTCCGCGACGGGGTTTTCCGCGGGATGGCTGACGACTACCGGCCATCGGGCGTCGCCGCCGGGCAGGTGGACCGTGTGATGTTCGATCAGGAGGGCGTCGTCCAGCGACAGGCGGGACACCGGGCGTTCCTGACCGGCGGGTGGTGACGACTCGGCCACTTTTTACTACCTATCGCTCGTGGTCGACCCGAACTCCCCTGGAAGGCGGGACGGATCGTCCCAGAGAAGGACGAGCCCTTGACCGACTCCTCTGTCATCCTCATTCATCGATGTCGTGATTCTCAACTTTGATGCACGATCCGGGAGATCAGCCATCCCACCGCCGACAATCAGGCTTTCGATGAGTTCGTAGAACGGTGATGCCGGCGCTTCGGTGCGATGCCAGATGACGATCGGGACACCGGTGTGGATGGCGATCCGAATTTCCCGGGCGGCTCCGTCGGAACTGCCCGGGGGCGGTTCGCTGAGGATCATCGTCACGATCCTCTCGTCCCGGCTGATCTCCTCCAGCAGCGAGTGCAAAGGACCCCCGCTCGGAAGCCACTGGGCGCTCTCCGGCGACTCGTGCAGGGTGTTCCACCGTTGATGCCACACGCGGCGACGACGGAGGTCACGGATCCGGTCCAGGCTGCGGACGACGACCGGGTAGTCCTTGTAGAGCTGAATGGGGCCGTCGTCCGGATCCATTTCCTTACTCCACTGCTCGACCGGAAGATTGAGCAGGTCGAGAGGAAGCAGGAACTCAATTCGCAGTTTGCCGTACCCGGACGGCCACTGTGCCTCCGCCGACGCGACGATCTCCTGAACCGCCATCTCCAGACCGGCTTTCGGGGCGATGCGGTCGCGGCCGCGTTTGAACTGCTGATCGGATGCCCATTGCGTCCACGAGATCACGGAGAAGAATCCCGGCCGGTCGAAGTCGATGGCGATCAACAGGGTCGGATCCCATCGCCGGCCGACCGTGGTGCGGGTCAATCCGGAACAGGCCCGCTGGAACGCGCCGGCGATGTCCCATTTCTGGACCAGGCGGGCGAGGATGCCTTGCAGCGCAACCGCTTTGCTGCCGGGAAGCAGGTCCGCGACCAGCCAGAGGAAGAGCATGCACGGGGGAACCCGGTCGGTGCCGCCGTTGAGCCCGACGAGATGGGCGAACACCCGCCACGGATCGACGCAGTAGGAGGGCGGCGGGCGGAACTCGTACGGAACGGTCCGCCGATAGAGATCGTGCAGATTGGCCAGGCGCAACGATTCCAATTCGGTACGCAGCAGCCGCCAGTCGGCGTCGCTGAGGATCATCGCCGCGTTCCACTCGTCGCGGAGCTGTTGCAGATCGAGCAGTTGGTGTGGGCGGAGATAGCCCTCGGACACGGCGATGAGAGTTTCCAGGCAGTCCGCGCCCGCGCACTCCTGGACGATGAACATCAGGTGGGTGCGCTCGTGATCGATCGGCTCCACCACCAGATCGCCGGAAGAGCGGGCCGAGACTCCCTCGACCAGGCTGGTCCGGTCCTCGATCGTGCTGAAACTGCCACTTTGGTGGAGCACGGAGGCGATTCCGGCTTGAATGTCCGAGCGGACCACATGTGGCGCCCAGGGCTCGGGCCCGAGCGGAGAGGATGACCCCGTCACCGTCGGGTACTCAGGAATGCCCGCACCGGTCTCTCCCTTCCTGTGCCGAAAGCCGGTCGACGGGACCGTGGGCGGGAACGGCGGATCCGTCAACCGGCGATCGGGAAGCTACCCGGAGACTACTGATAGTACGGTCGCGACCGCGACCTGTACTACCCGAACCAGTAGGCGAGGGACAGCGCCGCCACCGTCTCGCCGAGCGCGGCCAATCGGAGTGCGACGGCGCGGACCAGCTCAGGACGGCTGAGGAGGGTCGTCGGCGTCTCGCCGAGAGCGGCCATCGACAATCCGAGACCTACCCATCCACGCGGGTCTCCCGGATGCGCCGACAGGTGCCGATCGTAAAGATCCAGAGCGGTCTTGTGATCGCCGTCGACGAAGTGCACATCGCCCTCGATGACGCCCGGCACTTGATCGGCGCCCGTCGCCGGTTCCGCTTGTAGAGCGCGGAAGCTCTGCGGCTCTCGCAGGCGGACGCGGGCGAGAACGGCACGGCTGTCGAGCCGGCCGACGCCGCGGTCGACCACCGGCACCGGATCCGGGGTCGCCGAGATCGTGGGCCTGGGCGCGCGGGCCAGCCAGGCGGCTGTCATTGTCTCGACGGTCGCGGAGGCGGCAGGCAGGTGATGGCATCGCCACTGAGAGTAGTGGTCGTCGGCCGCGGCTTCGGCGAGCGACCGGATCTCCGGATCGACGAACTCGTCCATCCACTGCCGAACCGGCTGGGACAGGTTCGCGACGAGCCGGCGCCCGAGCGGAGTCAGCGCGGGGTGGTCGGCGAGGGTGGAGAGAACCCGGTGGAGTTGAAGCCGCCACAGGGCGAACTCGTACCTGGCTACGGGATTTCCGCGGCCGCGGAAGAACGCGACGAGCCCGGTGAACGCATAGGTGCCTTGGATCAATCCGGGTAGGGGTCGTGGGTCGTCCCGCCACGGAGCGTAAAGGCGGGGACCGGGATCCTCGGTTACGAAGTGTGCTAAGTGGAGCAGCGCTCCCAGGCGTACGTGCTGGGTCTCGTGGATGAACGTGGCGGCGAGCTGTTCGGCGTCGTCCGGAAGCGACGCCACCACTGCGGCGAAGGCCTCGTCGCATGAGGCGCTCAGCGGCCGGTAGCGCTTGCCGGCGGGCATCGGCACGAGGACCTTCAGGGCGGCCGCCACCGACTCGGCCCGCTCCTGATCCTGCTTGACGAGGATCTCCCACGCCTCGGCGACGTCGGCACGCCAGCGGGCCACGTCCTCAGTGGACAGCGGCCCGGGTGCGGAGTAGCCGCGGAGGTCGCGGTAGGGATTGAAGTCGTCGAGGACGAATTCCAGGCGCGCGCCGGCCGTCTCGGCCACGCACACCGTCGCGGCTCGCCAGCCCGGGCCGGCCGGTGCGATGGTCACTTGCCGGTCCTCGGCGCTCACGGTCGTCCGGCCGGCGCGAGTCTCCACACGGGCCGTCACCGAGTCGAGCCCGGCGAAATCGGCGTAGCCCGTGCCCGGTAAGACGGCCAGTCCGTGCCGGACCGGAATGTCGATCGCGAAGTCGATGCCGGCCCAGATCGCGGCAGCGGCGGCGATCGCGTGCAGATAGCCGAGATCGAGCCAGAGCGGGGCGGGATCGCTGACCACCCCTCGCAGACGGCGGAACAGATGGGCGGCCCAGATTCCGGTCAGCGGGTACATCAGGGCGCTGTCAGCCGCCTGCGGGTCGGCGCGTTCCACCTCGGCCAGCAGTTGCCGGGCACGGTCGGCCGGGGGAAGCGGGCCGGCATCGACGTCCCGGTCGAGCAGCTCGCGCAACAGTCCGTAGAGGACGACGAAACGTGCGCTGCGCTCCGACACGGCCAGGCGATCGACCGCCGCGGCGGTCCCGCCGCCGCTGGTCAGCTCGGCGAAGTCACTCGCCGACACGTGGTGAAAACGGCTGGTGGTCCGCCCCGGCACGGCGGCGACCTGACGTTCGAGGGTCACTGCGCCGATTCTCGTTGCATCTGCACGTGCACGGCAAGGCAACACGGCTCACCATAGGGTGAAACCGGTTACGGAGATGGTCAATCCAGCCGTTGTGGGTTATATCCGCTGATCGTCTGGCTCGGCTCGTCGATGCGGCGCAGGAACTCGGCCAGTTGGCGCTCGAAGGTGCCGGGATCCTCCTCGACGAGGTGAGCGAAGCTCACCCCGCTCAGGTCGGGTAACCCGCTTTCGACTTCCTGCTGCTGGGGCATCCCGGTGTCCACCTTCGAGATCGGCCGTGTGCGGCCTGGCGATGCCGCGATAGTAGCTGACCCTCGACTAGTACCTGTCCGTGGCTCGCCCAGGGCAAGAACGCTCCAATCGGCACCGAACGTAACGTCCCTGTCGAAACTGAGCGTGACGTTACGGCGATCACCTACCGTCAGGTGGATCGTAACGCCGCCTCCTCGGGGCGGAGACGGTTTCACCTATTCCGGCGGCATCTCCAAACGGCCGATCAGCGAACGGATAGCGGACTCCTCGGCCGGCGACGGGCCCAGATGGGAAACAACAGCCATCAGGGCGGGAAGTCCGCCGGCGCGAATGAGGAGTGCCGTGACAAGGTCGTGCAGGTAGCCGGCGCGGTCGGTCTCCGGCCGCACGTCAAGATCGCCGCCGACACGTTCCCGGATCAGGTCGGTGAAGTGCCGCCGGGCCCCGGGCGTCGAGGTCGCCGGCAGCATCGCCAGTTCCGCTTCCAGCTCGACAGCAGCCCCCATCCCGTTACCAACCATCGGTGCGCCTCCTCGCCGGCCCGGTGGGCATGGCCAGAGAGGAAGATAAGACCTGAACGCACCTGGAGCCGGTTGGCCGTCAAGAGGACAGTGCGCGCGGGCCGCTATCGCGTCAGGAACGCTGTCTCGCCCGGGCGGCGGTCGACGAGTCGCCGGTCGGTGCGGCACAGGTCACGTACCGAGCCGGCGAGGCGGGCGGCCAGGTCGGCGAGTGCGGTGGCGTACGTTTCGGGTTCCGTCTCCACCCGGCGCAGATAGATCGCGCAGGCGCCGTAGACGTCCTCCAGGAACGGGGTGGCGTGGCTTCCGACGGCCAGGTCGGCGAGCACCCGCTCGATGTATTGACGCGTTGCCAGGATCGACTCCGTCGAGCGGCGCAGATCCTCTTGCTGAGCGGTGTTCAGCGGTCCGCGCTGGTCGACGGGTTGATGGGTGAGCGCGCGGCTGCGGGCGAGACGATCGATAACGCTTTGTACGAGCCGATGCTCGGTGCGGCGGGTGGATGCGCGGGTGAGGCCCCACGAGGAGAGGAGGGCGAGGCCGGCGCCGGCGAACGTCCCGACCAGATTGGAGGACACGTCTGACCAGAACGACACAGAGTCAGTCTAGAGTCACGGAGTGACGAACCGCCATGTGGCCGATCAGCGCAGCGTCTTCCTGGTGGCTGGGCGGGACGACGCCACCATCGCCGCCGTGGTTACCTTCATCCGGGCTCTGGGTCTGCGCATCGTCGAGTGGGAGCAGGCCGTGGCCCACACCGGTGAGCCCAATCCGTACATTGGTGATGTGGTGCGGGCCGGCATGGAGATGGCGGCCGCGACACTGGTGCTGTTCACCCCCGATGACCTCGTGCGCCTGCGCGACGACCTGCTGCGCGACCACGACGGGCCCGCCGAGCGGAACGTGGCCGGACAGGCACGGCCCAATGTGCTCTATGAGGCCGGCTTCGCGGACTGCCTCGGACGTGACCGCACCATCCTGGTCGAGGTCGGTCCGGTCAAGGCGTTCACCGACGTCTCGGGCCGACATGTCGTGCGGTTCGACGGCAGTCCCATGCATCGCAAGGCCCTCGTGTCGCGCATGGAGTCGGCCGGTCTGAAGCCCGACATCTCCGGCACCGACTGGCTCCATGTCGGCGATGTCGCGGGCGCGGTCGCCGCGGCCGGGGTGGCGCTCATCCGTTCCCGGCAGCCGGAATGAGTCATCGCTTCGACGGACGCCGTCCGGGTCCGTCGAAGCTAGAGTGACGAAGATGGAGTCGGCCGAGGTGGACGAAGAGGCGGTGGCCGACGCCCTCGAGATCCTTGACGAGATCCAGGTCTGGCGACTTGCCCCGAGACGCTGGGACCAGGTGTCGGAGCTCCTTGACCAGATGGCCTCGACGATCGACCGGCGCGACGCCACCGCCGTGCTGTCGGCGGTCGCCGACCTGCAGCGCAACGGCCCGACTCGAGTTCAGCGCATCGGCGTCGGCGCCATCGCCGGGATTCCCGAGTCGATCACGGATCGCTGCAACGCGCTCACCCGAGCGCTCGTTCGCCTGCTGCGTACCGACGAGCCGGAGGCCGGCCGTGCCCGGAAGCGCCCTTCCTGAGCAGGAGTTCGTCGCCCATATCTTCGCTCCTCTGGCCGGACCGCGGGCCGACGACGCCTATGCCGAGATCGGGCGGCTCTGGGCCCGGTGCCGCGATCAACTCGATCTGAGCGAGCCGATCCTGACCGGGGTTCCGGCCGTACTGCCGCCGGCGCGACCGCGGGACGGGCGCGACGGCCCGGTCGCCGGCCTGCAGGACCGGGCGGTCAGCTACCAGCTGATAGCCCGCTGCGAGGGCGACATGCTCAACGTGTCGCTGGTCTTCGCCAGTCCACCCGCCCCGCCGATCCGCCGCGTCCGCATCGGGTCGGCCAGCCCGCCCGGGTGGGCCGAGTTCGCCCGATGGTGGTCGCAGCTCACCGTCGGGGGCCTCGGCGCGGTCCTCGGCAGCGGGCTCGTCTTTCAGGCGAAACGGCCGCCGTCGAGCACCGATTGGAACGCCTGGGGTGCCGAGGCCTGGGCCGCGATTCCGCCCTCGGAGGACGACGCCGCCGAGTGGTGGCGACGCCCGAGCGAAGTGACCCCGGGCGTGGTGGTCTGGGATGTGACCTCCGGAAGGGACAGCGCCCATCGCCGGCTCGTCATTCTCGCCGAACCGGAGCGTGACGCGGCGATGAGCGCGCTCACCTGGAGTTCGGGCGGGAGCGCGCTGCCGCCGCTGGGCCGCTATCTGATGCATGCCGCGAGGCTGCGCTACGAGTCCCGCGTGCGGGGCGATGGTGGCCAACTACTAGCCCTGCGCCGCCGGGTGGAGCTCACAGCCAACCGGATAGAGCCCGGTGACAGCGCGGCACCGCTGGCCTCCGACGAGGCATTGCTGGTCGGCACGCTCGACGAGCTGACGTCGATGCGGCGCACTGTCGAGGCGGGCGCGCGTTACATGCGGGCCGTGCTTCCCGAGCTCCTGCCCGCCGACGACTCCCTGCAGAAGTGGCTCCGGAAGAAGCTGGCCGACGACGTCGAGGTGCTGGAGGCCGCCCGGGTACGCGCGGCCGGGCTGCGCAAGCTGGCGGGTGGGGGAGCCCCCGGCCAACGGGCCTCCACATTGCTCGATCCGCCCGCGGTCGCGGCCACTCCGATCAGCCCGCTGCTGACCGATCTCGTCGAGACGCGATTGGGATTCGGTGTCGACGTGATCGGCTACAGCAAGCGCCCGGCGCCCCTCAAGAGCGAGGTGCAGCAGCGGGTGGCCGGACTGATCGGACAGGTGCTCGACGATGTGGGGCTCCGTCTCGACGAAACCGACCGGCAGGACGCCGGTGACGGTCTCATGGTCGTCATGCCGGCGAAGGTCGAGCTGCACCGGGCGTTGCCGCGGCTGCTTTTCGGCTGGCGCAACCGTCTTGCCGTTGACAACCAGGCACATCGCGATCGGCTTCGCCTCCGGGTGTCCGCTTCGGTCGGTCCGTTCGCCCGGTCGGCGTTGGGTTTCTCCGGTGACACGATCATCGAGATCGGCCGGATGCTGGACAGCCCACCACTGCGTCGCACGATGGTCGACCGGCCTGAGCTGGACGTGGCGGCCCTGGTTTCCGAACGGCTCTACCAGGACGTGGTCGGTGAGGGCTGGCCGGAACTCGCCCCGGAACAGTTCGAACACCTCGAGGTCGAGGTCAAGGATTTCCGCCGGCGGGCCTGGCTGTGGACGGGCGACGACCGGGACGGGCTGTCGGCCGGGCTCGTCCGTGAACTGCGGGCGGCGGCCACGAAGGTCATCGGCTGGCAACTGGCCGAGCTGCGCTGGCGCCTCGTGGAGCGCACGCTCCAGGTTGCGCTCGACGCGATGGAGGCGTCGGACGAAGACGCCCTCGGGTCGGCGGTCGGCGAGCTCGAGCTGCTGGGCCCGGTGCGGCAGGGCCGGGTCGGCGGCGGCCCCACCCTGCCGTGCCCGGCACCCATTCAGATCCAGGCGCGCCGGCTCGTCGAAACTCTGGACGTCGAGAACCGGTGAGCGGCATGAGGGTGTTCGACCCCGAGATGGTGGTACATGTCTTCGCACCGCTCTCCGGCCCCCGCGCGGACGAGGCCTACGCGGAGGCGCGACGAATCTGGCTGCAATGCCGCCTGCTGCTCGGCATGGAGCATCCCATTCCGCAGTGGCCGCAGCACCTTCCGGCTTCGCTCGCCGATCTGCCCGGCGGCGCCGAGGTCGTGTTGGCGGCGCAAGAGCGCACCGGTGCCGACTTCCAGGCCATCGCGCGACGGTTGGACGACGTGCTCAACCTGTCGGTGATTCTCTCGTCGCGTGACACCTCCCGGCCCGACTGGTCGGAGCTGGTCAGCCAGTGGTCTACGGTCGCGGCGCCCTGGCCTACGGAACTGCTCCGGGGCGCCCACCTCTACCAGGCCAAGATCGAGGGTGGTACCCCGCAGGATCTCGACGCGACGCTTGCCCAGGCGCTTGCCGGCGGTCTTCCGGTCGCTCTGCCGGAGCGCTGGTGGACCGGCGGCGATCCGATCGGCGCCGACGTGGTGGCCTACTCGGCGGTGGAGTCGGGCAACCCGCGGTCGACGGTGGTATTGGCCGCGGCCGAGCGGGCCGCCGAACTCAACGCCTGGACCTGGTCGGACGGCCAGGCCAACCTGCCGCCCGCGGCACGCCGCCTGCTGCATCCGTCGCCCGCGCCGGCGCACCGCCGTCCATCCGTGAACCCTGCTCCGGCTCCCGTCACCGACCTGGCCCGGAGGGTCCTCGTGTGCACTTCGGACACCCAGGTACGCGACCGGATGCACGCCTTCCTGCGGCTGATCGATCTCAAACCGGTCGAACGCAAC
Source organism: Actinoplanes sp. NPDC051411 (assembly GCF_040682075.1). NCBI lineage: Bacteria > Bacillati > Actinomycetota > Actinomycetes > Micromonosporales > Micromonosporaceae > Actinoplanes > Actinoplanes sp. NPDC051411. The sequence goes on from NZ_JBFBAD010000015.1 coordinate 17,961, forward strand.
GAGTGCGTCGAGGCCACCCGCAAGACGATGCCGACGACCCGCGAAGTCATGATCGCCGGGCAGCAGTTGGCGCAGGCCACGATCGTGGTGGCGACACCGGAAGAGGTGTCCGAATCGGGAACGCTCCGGCCGAGTCAGGATCTCGTCTTCGAGGCGGGCATCGCCATCGCGCTGTCCGAACGGCAGGTGATCCTGGTGATAGCGGGGGACCCGATGTTGCCGGTGGGCATGCGCGACGGCGGCATCGTGCTGGACGACGAACCGGTGACGAAGGCTTCCATCGTCTGGCATCTGAAGCTTGCCGGATGCGAACCCGACACGGACGGCACGACCTGGCTGGCGCCCGGTCCGTTTCTCGGGCTCGAGGCGTACACCCGCGGCCGGCCCGGCTCCGGAGCCGGGTGAGGTCAGCCGGCCGGGGTGTCCTCGTCGTCGGAGGAGCGCGAAGGCGCGGGGAACCGTGCTTCGAAGGAGTGGATGACCGCCCGGCCGGTTTCGGTGTCGGCGCCGACCGCCTGCTCGACCGCCGGCGACGCCGCCCACATCCACTACCCGGCCGGCGGCCAGGGCCTCAACACCGGCGTCCAGGACGTGGTCAACCTGGGCTGGAAACTCGAGGACGGCGACGGCCTTCTTGACTCGTACGAGGGTGAGCGCCGCCCGGTCGCCTCCCGCGTCCTCGACAACACCCGGGCCCAGACCGCTCTGACCCGGGTCGATCCGCAGACCGCGGCGCTTCGCGGGGTGTTCGAGTCGTTGATCGCGCTGCCCGATGCCAACCGGTCGCTGGCCGAGATGGTGAGCGCGCTCGACGTCCGCTATCCGCTTGGCGAGGGCGCCGGCCACCGCGCCCCTGATCGCGGCCGCCCGTTGCTCCTGCTGTGTGGACAACCCCGCCACCAAATGTGCTCGTAACAGCCACCGACGGCCCGAGCATGCTGATTCGCCCGGACGGCCACGTCGCCGGCGCGTGCGGAAGCCCTCAATCGCTGGTGCCGCCCCAGCTTTAACGAGTAAGTTTCCAGCGTGACGATCGCCGACCTCGACCGCCCACGTCTCGAGCGGGCCAAGATCGCGGTCGGCATCACGTTCGGCACCAACGGGCTCGCGTTCGCCGGCTGGTTCGCCCGCGCCCCCGCCGTCCGGCACGATCTGCACCTCTCGGCGGCCGGTTTCGGCCTGCTCCTGCTCTGCATCTCGGTGGCCGGCATCGCCGCGATCCCGCTGGCCGGCCCGCTCGTGCAGCGCGTCGGCCCGGCCCGCGCGGTGCTGCTGGCCAGCTTCTCGATGGCGACCGGCCTGGCCCTGCTGGCCACCGGCACGCTGCTCGGCTCGATCCCGGTCGCCGGCGCCGGCCTGGTCCTGGCCGGCATGGGCAACAGCACGTGGGACGTCAGCATGAACGTCGAGGGCGCCGACGTCGAACGCCGCCTCGGCCGCACGCTGATGCCCCGGTTCCACGCCGGCTTCAGCCTCGGCACGGTGCTCGGCGCCGCGGTCAGCGCGGCGGCCGCGGCCGCCGGCATCGCGGTCTCGGTGCAGCTCTATCTCACCGCGGCCCTCACGGTCGCGGTCATCATCTGGGCCGTACGCGGGTTCATCCCGCACCGGCCCCTCCCGTCGGGCGAGTCGCACCCGATGAGCGTCCGGCAGGCGTGGCTCGAGCCGCGCACGATCCTCATCGGGCTGATCCTGCTCGGCTTCGGCTTCGCCGAGGGCACCGCCAACGACTGGCTGGCGATCAGCCTGGTCGACGGCTACCACGCCACCGAAACCGTCGGCGCGATCGGCTACGGCGCCTTCGTCGTCGCGATGACCCTGGCCCGCATGTTCGGCGGCCACGCCATCGAACGCTGGGGCCGCGTGGCGGTCCTCCGCGCCACCGCGGTCTCCGGCGTGATCGGCCTCCTGCTGGTCTTCAGCGGCGCCGCGATCCCGCTCGCCCTGCTGGGCGGCCTCCTCTGGGGCATGGGCTGCTCCCTGGGCTTTCCGATCGGCATGAGCTCGGCCGCCGACGACCCGGTCCGCTCCGCGATCCGCGTCTCGGTCGCCGGCTCGATCGGCTACGCCTCGTTCCTGGCCGGCCCACCCCTGATCGGGGTCCTGGCCCAGCACTTCGGCGTCCTCGAGGCCATCCTGTGCGCGCTCGCCGCCCTCCTCATCGGCACCCTGGCCTCAGGCGCCGCCAGGCCGCTCCCCACACTCGCCGACTGACAGCCGGTCCCGGCCCAGCTCAGCCCGGCCCAGCTCAGCCCGGCCCAGCTCAGCCCGGCCCAGCTCAGCCCGGCCCAGCTCAGCCCAGCTCAGCCCGGCCCAGCCCGGCCCAGCCCGGCCCAGCCCGGCCCAGCCCGGCCCAGCCCGGCCCGCCACCCTGCCCTACGCTCACCCCACCCCAGAACTGGGTGGGGCCGAGTAGACCACCGCCCTACGACATTTCCGACGATCGTCCACAGGCGCCGCCGCATTGACCGGCCGCCCCCACCGGTGGATCGATGCGTGCCATGCTGTCGGCCATGGCCTACGACCGGTCCGCGGTGATCACCGTCCACCTGGCCGCCCCGCCCGAGCAGGTCTATGCCGCCCTGACCGACGCCGAGGCGCTCCAAGCGTGGTATTGGCCGGCCTCCATGGCACCCAGGGCGTTCTCCGACCCGGTGGTCGGTGGCCGGTTCGGCGTCGAGGCCACCGGCGCCGGCTTCGCGGGCCACTACACCGAGCTCGACCCGCCCCGCCTCATCGTCCAGTCGTGGCGCTGGCAGGGCGACCACCGCGACAGCCGGGTCACCCTCGACCTGGCCGAGGCCGACGGCGGCACCGACCTGACCGTCGTCCACGACCTGGTCGACGCCGCGACCGCCGACCTCTACCGGCAGGGCTGGGCGAGCTGCCTCGACCGGCTCATCGCGTACGTCTGAATGCGCAAGCCGGCACCGCCGGCCTCACCTTCCGGAATTGATCAGGAAGTCGCTGATCAGATCGGCCAGCAGTGCCGGCTGCTCGATGACCATGGCGTGCGAGGCGTCGGCCAGCGAGAGGTAGCGCAGGTGCCCGACCGCCGCCGCCTGCTCGACCAGGAACCGCCGGTGAGCCGCGTAGAGCTCGGCGAACGGCTCCTGCTCGGGCAGGTCGCGGGTCGGCAGCACGACGAGTTCGGGGCAGGTCGTCGCGGCGTAGACCGGGCTCAGGTCGAGCTCGTTCATCAGCTCGCGTATCTGCGCCGTGGCCTCGGCCGACGGGCGGGTCGAGGTCTCGCCGTTCTCGTGCACCAGGTTGCGGCGGAAGCCCTCCAGCCACACCTTCTCGTTGGCGCCCATGTCGCGGGCCGCCATCTGCTGCACCTCGACCAGGTCGGCCAGCCGGTCGGCCGGGATCGGCTGCCCCATGCCGGTCTGCATCTGGTCGAAGATCTTCTTGAGCCGGGCCAGTTCGGCCGCCGCCGTCCGCGGTTCCATCCCCGGCAGGTGTTCGACCCGGGTCGGCGGCGGGTTACCGTCGAGGCTCACCACGCCCGGGGTCTCCGGGTGGCGCTGGCCCCAGAGCGCGGCCAGCATGCCGCCGAGCGAATGCCCGACCACGGCCGGGCGGTCCAGCTCCATCTGTACGGTGACCGCGGCCAGGTCGCCGAGCGCGGCGTCCCAGGTCCACGGGCCGTCGCCGGACCGGCCGTGGCCGCGCAGATCGACGGTGATCACCCGGTGTTTCGGCCGGAGCGCACGGGCCAGCGTGGTCATGTGCGCGAGGTTGCCCCCTGCGCCGTGCAGCAACAGCAGCGGCGGCTCGTCGCCACCGAAATCACGGACCGCGAGCGGTAGCTCGCCCGCGTCGATCAGCCGATCGTTGATCACGTCTGCTCCTGAGGGTCCGGGCGGGACCGCAGGCGGTCCCGGATGGCGGACGACGGCACACCGCCGTCCGGATGTCGCGGCAGGCGGCCCCGCCGCACCAGATCGTGTACGCCCTGCCGCGTGATGCCGAGCATCGCCCCGGCCGTCGCGTATGACACCGACTCGGTCCACGGATGCCCGGCCCGGTGCGCGACGACCTGGCCGAGGGGAGTGGCCCACCAGTCGGCCGGCGGGTCGAACCCGCGGTCGCCGGGGTAGAGCGTGGCGATGAGCCGGGCCGCCAGCATGAGCGCGGCGGTGTCGGTGCCCGATCGCATCGTGTCGGCCCAGCGGCGCGCCCGCAGCCGCACCAGTTGACGCACCGCGTCGACCGCGTCGTCGCCCTCGAGCAGCACCTCGAGCGGATCGAGCAGTCGCACGTCGAGCAGCCGGGCGATCTGCTCGACCAGGGCGTCGTTCACGCCGCCATCCTCTCCGCACTTGACACGTGGCGTCAAGTTGGTGGTGACGGTCACGCAGCGTACGCCTTTGGTGCCGGACGTGGACCTTTCGCGCTACCCGCCGCACAAAGTACGGTGTGCCCCGAATATTGTCGGGAGGATCGACCGTGCGTTTCCGTTCCGTTGTGGTGAGCAGGGTCGCCGCGGCCGGCGTCGTTACGCTGCTCGCCCTCACGGGCTGCAACAACAAGCGCGACGCCGACGCCCGGCCGGAAGCCCTGCCCCCGGTCAAGCTGGTCGAGCAGCCGGCCGCCTCGGCCGGTGGCGCCTGCATCCTCTGGGACTACGCGTTCATCCGCGACAAAATCGGCGTCACCTTCAACGTGGCCGCCGCCGACCAGGTCGACGACACCTCGACCTGCGTGGTGCAGACCGTCGACGGCGCCTACCCCGACCTGATGCTCTCGGTGGTCGAGAGCACGACGGCCGACGCCAAACTGTTCCTGTCCGACTTGAAGCCCGACAAGGCGGCCACCCTCAAAGGCCTCGGCAAGGCCGGCTTCCGCCTCAACTCGCCCGCCTCCGGCAGCCACGGCCCGGCGGTCGAGATCAGTTGGCTGAGCGAGGCCAACCAGCTTCAGACCCTGAAGTTCACCTTCGCCAAGTCCGCCCCCACCGCCGACGTAACCGCCATGAACACCAAGCTCCTAAACCTGGCCAAAGCCATGGACACGACCGACTAGGGTTCGTCGGCTCGCGCAGCGGAGCCGGTCCCGTGGCTGCGAAACGTTCACGGCCTGCCGAGCGTCCCGCGCGGCAACCCCCGAGCTGTTCACCTTGGCAGAGGCCGTGGTCACGACGGACTAACGGCGATTGCCGCCGGTCTGATCGCTGGGGCGCCGGTGCCGTGGCAGCGAAGCGTTCACGGGCTGCCCAGCGTCCCGCCGCGGCAACCCCCGAGCTGTTTCACCTTGGCAGAGGCGATGAACACGACGCACTTAACGGCCAGCACACCGGCGATTGCCGCCGGTGCTATCGCAGCTGATTTTCTGACGCCCGCGGGGTTTGCGGGCGGCAGAAAATCATCTCCGATGACACCGGGTCTAAGGCAATCGCCCGCGGAGCGAAGCGAAGCCAGCTAGTTCAGTGGGCCGCCACGAAGACGCGCGACGCGACCTCGCGGGGGAGCCGGATCTTGTCGCCGGAGCGGTCTATGGTCACGCCGTCGCGTTCCTGCGCCACCGTCACCGTCGTGCCCGGGTCGATGCCGGCGGCGTGCAACTGGCGCAGCACGTCGGCGTTGGTCTGCACGCTCTCGCAGATGCGCCGCACCACGACGCTGCCGGTGAGGCCCGGGAACGCCAGGTTGCGTTCGCCGGTCGCCCCGTTGAGGTGGTCGTCGGCCGATTCGTCGAGGACGTCGAGCCCGGGAATCGGGTTGCCGTACGGCGAGCGGGTCGGCTTGTTGAGGAGCTCGTAGACCTTCTTTTCCACCTGGTCGCTCATCACGTGCTCCCAGCGGCAGGCCTCTTCGTGGGCCTCCTCGTAGGGCATGCCGATGACGTTGACCAGCAGAAGTTCGGCCAGCCGGTGTTTGCGCATCACGGCGACCGCGGTGACCCGGCCCTCGCCGGTGAGCACGAGGTGCCGGTCGCCCTCGACGCTGAGCAGCCCGTCGCGTTCCATCCGGGCGACCGTCTGGCTGACTGTGGGACCGCTCTGGTGCAGCCGCTCGGCGATGCGCGCGCGCAGCGGCGGGACGCCTTCCTCTTCGAGCTCGAGGATGGTCCTCAAATACATTTCGGTAGTGTCGACAAGGTCGTTCAAGATGCGGCCCTCCCAGCAGCGATATTACCTCGTTACCGGGGGTTGACATCCGCCCCGACAGGTGGTGTTAAGACCCTACCCGACTCGCGGGTCAGACCCTTACCGGCCGTGATGGGTGAAGGCCGCCCATGCCGCCGGTTCGGCGAGTCGTTCCGGCCGGAGCGGATAGATCGACCGGACGGCCGCGAGCACGGGCCGGTCCGGGGCGATCATCCACGCCTGGGCCGCGCGCAGGGCGTCCCGGTCCGCGAGTCCTCCGGCCGTGCGGAAGTGGTGGAACACCACCATCAGGCAGCCGGTCAGCTCGTCGTTGACCGGCCAGCGGGAACCGGTCACGCTGACCGCGCCGGCCGCGAGGAAGGCGGTCGCGATCGTCAGCGATTCGTCGTAGTCGGAGGTGGTCAGGTCGCTGTCGCACGCGGCGAGCACGACCAGGCCGCCGGGGGTGTCGGCGGCCCGGTGGCGGGCGTCGGCCAGGATCCGGGCGACCGGCAGTTCGGCCGGGCCGGCCAGCCGGAGGTGGGAGCGGTCGGGCGTGTCCCCGGTCGTCGCGTGGCAGGCCAGGTGCAGCACGGCGGGTGAGGCGGCCAGTGCGGCCAGCACCTCGGCCGGGGTGCTCGCGTCCGCGGCGGCGGAGTAGGTCTCGTGCAGGATTCCGACCTCTGCCGGGGCGAAGGTGAGACCCGGCCCGGTGACCAGAAACACCGGGCCGTCGCCGGCTCGGGGCCGGTCGAGCACCATGCGGAGGTGCCGGGCCGAGACGGCGTAGGAAAAGGTGAACTCGGTGATCGCGTACCGCTCGCCGGACCGGGCGGCGTGCCACGGGACGCGGCCGAGGCCGCCGATCGGCACCAACACCACCCGCCCCGGCCCGCCGAGCACCTCCCGGACTGGTTCGATCAGCGCCGACCAGGCCCACTCGCAGACCGCATCCACCCGGTCACCCGGCCGACGAGGACCCGGGCCGATCTCCCGCCCACCGAGAGCATCGCCGCGAGAGCCGGGGCCGCCAAGAAAGCGAGGAGAGCCGGGGCCGCCAAGAAAGCGAGGAGAGCCGGGGCCGCCAAGAAAGCCAGGAGAGCCGGGCCCGCCGAGAGGATCGCCGAGGAAAGCGCCCAGATCAGGAGCGTCCAGCCGCAGCCGCTCGACCTCCCTCACCACCACCTCTCCCTCGGCAGTCACCACGAGCAGGCGTCCGGGCAGCAGATAGACCAGCGCGTCGGCCGCCGCGTCCCGGACGACCGCCGCCACTTCGGAAGGCTCAGGCGCCGCGGAAAGCCGCCGCCCCGCCAGCGCGGCCAGCACCCGTGGCCGCAGGTCGGACGGCGGGGCCACCAACCCCGCCACGATCTGCGCGGGGTCATACACCGGCGGCTCGCCGGGTCCGGCTTCCCATTCCGCGGCCAGATCGGCCTCTCCGATGTCGCGCAGAAGCCCCGGTACGGTCGCGCCGATCATCGCGGCATGGAGGGTGATCCCGCGTCCGAGTTCGATCGCGGCCAGCGCCTCCCGATGTAGTCCCGCCTCGATCGCCCACTCGACGACCGGCCCGAGCAGTTCTCCGGCCCGCCGCGAGGCCTTCAGCGCGTGCCGGGTCCCGCTCTGCAGCAGTACGTCGTCCCCGAGCGCCCGCAGCGCCCCCAGTCCACTGTGGACCGCCTCGGCCGTCCGGCCGCCGGCCCGATAGGCGAGCGCGAGCCGCGAGTGCAGGTGGACGGCGAGCGGATGGCCGGGGCGCAGCGGTTCGTCCCGCAGCCGCTCGTACCGTTCGACCGTGTCCGGCGCCGACCGGGCCTGCGCGGCCGTCGCGGCCAGCAGCCTCAGCGCGAGCCGGTCGCCCGGCGGGGCGTCGGCCGCGATCTCGTCGAGCCGCCGCGGGTCGCCCGGGCGTCCGTCGACCAGGTCGGCGATCTCGGCGGCGGCCCGCAGCACCGGCCGCCCCGACTGTTCGACCAGCAGGTCGGCGTCGGCCCGGCGCAGCCGTTCGGCGCCCCGGCGCAGGTCACCCTGGGCCAGATAGGCGAGCCCGAGCATGGCGTCCAGGCGGGACCGCCACGGGTACCGGTCGTCCAGCGCCCCCAGCGCGTCCTCCAGCTCGAGGACCACCGCGTCCAGCTCGGCGCGATCCGGCCGGCGAATCGCGAGCACGGTCCGCGACATCACCCCGGCCATCCGGATCACGACCCGCTCATCCGCGGAAGCCGCGGAAGCCGCGGAAGTCACGGAAGTCGCGGAAGTTAAGGAAGCCGCGGAAGCCAAGGAAGCCGAGGAAGCCGCGGCCAGGAAAGCGCCCGACGCCTCGGTATCGAGCAACACCCCCTGTCCGAGATGCCGGTCGTGCAGCAGCACCCCGAGCATCGCCATCGCGGTCGGCCTCAACTCGTCATCGTCCGGCAGCGTCGCCAGCGCCGCGCGCAGATCCTCGGCCGCCGCCCGCAGATCGTCCGGATCGTCGGCCAGCCGCCCGCGCAGGACCAGCGTGAGCGCCCGCAGGAACCGGTCGCGCCCGCTGCCACTCTCCGCGACCAACCGGTCGGCCAGCTCGGCGACGCGGGTCACGCTTTCCGCGTTTCCCGTGTACGCCGTAGCAGTCACCAGCAGACCGGCCAACTTGCGTACGGTCTGATCCCGCAACGGATCGTCGTCGCGTACCCGGTCGAGGGTTTCCGCGAGAGCGGCCGGCAGGCCGGCGAGCGTGTCCGGCAGTTCCGCGACGTGCCCGCGCCGCGCGACCACCGCCCCGGCCTCGGCCAGCAGCACCGGCCGGAGCCGGTGTCCGGCCGGCAGTTGGCGCAGCACCGCGTCGAAGGCGGGCAGCAGCCGTTCCGGCCCGGCGTCCGCGAGTTCGGCGGTGAGCAGTTCGATCAGCGCCTGCCGTCCTGGCCCGAGCGCCGCCATCGCCGGGCCGAGCCGGGCGAGGGAGCCCAGCAGGCGCAGCGGATCGGTGTCGCCGGAGAGCAGGTCCAGCGCCACGATCATCGCTTCGGCGAGGGTGCGCACCTCGGCTCCCGGCGGTTCGTGGGCGCTCACCCACTCCAGGTGGGCCCGCACCGGGGCGCTGTCGGCCGGCGTGCCGGACAGGAGGGCGGTCGTGATCGCGGCCGCCTTGCTGCCGTCCGGGTCGGCGCCCGGCGTGATCGGCATGGCGCGGAAGAACAGCAGCATGCCCCGGGCCACGTGGGTGACCGTGGCGTCGTCGTGCGGCACGGTCAGTGCCTCGTCGAGGAGGTCGATCGCCTCGTCCCGCGCCTCGTCGCCGGCCCCGTCCCGGAAGTACCGGGTGGCCAACCGCCGGCCGAGGGCGCTGGCCTGGCGGGCCGCGGCCGGGCCGCCGGCCGGGGCAGTGGCATAGCGGGTCCGCAGCTCCTCGTCGGCAATGTCCATAGTGGGGTCAGTCAACCCGGGGCCGGACCGGACTCCATCGGCCGAACGGGCGGCCCCTTCGGGCGGAACCATCGACCGTGGACCGTCGTGCACGACAGTCCGATGCAGTCCGGCTAACGCGTCGTCACTCTGACCCCATGTCGTCCTCCCACTACAGCCCGTCCGCACGGCACAGCACCCGAGCCGCCGGTTTCGTCCTTGTCGCCCTGGTGGTCGCGCTGATCGCCGGGCTGGTCCTCTATCTGCGCTACGCCGGTAACCGGAACTCCGCCGTCGCGCTGCTCGCCGGGAGCGCCCTGGTCGCGTTCATTCTGGTGATCGCCGCCATCCGGATCTCGGTCACGCACCGGCGCAGCCGTCGCCTGGAACTCGAGAACAACGTCCCGCCGCCCCGCCTGCACCGGCTCATGGAGTTGCGGCAGTGGCTGATCCTGACCCTGGGTGTCGCGTTCTTCGCCCTGGCCACCGGGGCGTTCACCGCGCTGCGGGTGGTCTCCGACGACGCGGCGGTGGCCGCGCCGCCGTCTCCGGTCGTGACGGAACCGCCGGCCGCCACGGAACCGACGGTCGCGCCGGTGGCCGCCCTGCCCAGTGCGGACCCGGCGCCGACCGACGACGCGGCCTCGCCCTCGGACCCGGAGACCTCCACTGATTCGGACGTCACCGATACCCCGTCCGATACGCCGGCGACCAAGTATCTGGACACCGAGGATCCGCTGGACGGCGGATACAACGCCAACGCTGTCACCTTCTCGGCCCAGCGCTACCCGCGCGGCGTCTCCTTCTACTGCTACTCCGACACGCAGAGCCGCCTGCAGTGGGACGTCGCCGGCTACGCGCATTTCACCGCGGTCGCCGGGATCGACGACGAGACCGAGGGCGCGTTCGGCGCGGTCGCCGACCTGACCTTCTACGACCAGGACGGCCACCAGTTGCTGCCGAAGCCGGTCGAGGTGTCGGTCGGGCATCCGAAGAAGGTCTCGCTCGCCCTGAACGGCGTGGTGAGCCTCCGGATGACCTGCTCCGGCCGGATCGCGAAGACCAACGAGGAGCACGACACCCACACCTCGTTCGGCGACCCCGTCGTCACGCAGTAACCGCCCATCGATCAAGGAGCTCAGCCATGGTCCGCAATGCCGCAGTCACCCGTCGGCCCCGCTACGTTCTCGGCACTTTCTGGCTCATTCTCGGGCTGCTCGCGCTGATCGGCTCGATCAGTGGCGGAAATGTCGTCGGCATTCTCGTTTCCCTCGCCCTGCTCGCCTATTCCGTCTACCTCTACCGGGGCGGCCGCTTCGGTTTCGTCATCTGGTGAGAAGCCGGGAGATCCGATGACCATTTCGTACGCTTCACCGCTCGTCGTCCTCAACGACGCCGATCGCCGCGACCCGTGGCTCGCCCCGACGTTCCCGCCCGGCCTGGAGGAACCCCGCCTGGAGGACGGCGAGCGGGTGGTGCACCGGGTCCGTGAGGGCCACGTGACACTGCAGCTGCGCGGCACCGGCGACCACGAGTGGACCGACATGTGGAGCCCGCCCCGGCGCGCCTCCGTGGTGGTGACCGATCGCCGGCTCGTGCTCGGCTGCCGGGAGTTCGACCGGGGCTCGAGCTGGACCGGCTTCGGCGCCGCGGCGTTCGTGGTCGCGGCCGGGGCGACCGCGATCAGCCGGGCCCGGGCCCGCCGGGCGACCGCCGGGCATTGCCTGGCCCTGCAGTGGCGGCATGAGTGGCCGACCGCGGTGGCTTATCTGGCCGGCGAACCGGGCTGGCTGAGCGGGTTGCCGGCCGAGCGGATCGTCGTGATCGCCGAGCAGCCGGGGGCCCGCTGGCGTCTGATCTTCGGGCACCGGGACGACCGGGACACCCGGGGCGGCGCCGAGCGGGTGCTGTCGGCGATCGTCGGCGCCCGGCTCGGCGAGGCCGGTTCGCTCGAGCCGGCGGAACGGGCGGCGCTGCGCCGTCTGGCGAGCGACCCGCGGCTGCGGGGGCCGGCCGGCGAGTCGACGGCGGTGCTCGTCCCGGGCGGGCACGCGATCGGCTGGCGGCCGGCCGGCGGGACGCTCACGCCCGTGGCCCCGCCGCCCGCCGGTAGCCGGGCTGCCTGCGCCGACGAGTCGTGCGAGGCCTACGACCTGCCGACGCCGCTTGCGGTCTGTGACATGTGCGGGCACTCCACGGTGTTCACCACCGCATAGTCAGGCAATAGGTGGTGTTCTCCGGCTCGTTCGAGAAGGTGACCTCCGGGCAGCGCCCGTCCTTGCCCTTCTGCACCTGGGTGACCTGATAGACCGGGTCACCCAGCGAGGGCGAATCGCCGCAGGTGGCCTTCTTCATGTCCGATCCGGACAGCCCGGCGTAGCCGACCGTCACGCAGTCGCCGACCGAGAATTCGGGGCCGGTGAGGCGGTGCAGCGAGTCCGGGTTGCGGATCACGAACGAGATCAGCCAGATCGCCAGCACGCCCACGATCGCCGCGCCGACCCGGAAGGCCATCGGACGGCTCTGCCAGGATGTACTGCTCCGGGCCGGCGCCGTGTGACCGAGGCCCAGCCCGAGCCCGGGCCCGGGCCCGGGCGCCGGCGCCGGCCCCGGCGTGACCGTCCGGGCGGCGACCGCGCCCGGCATCCGGGCGAGCGACGTGCCGCACTGCGGGCAGTCCGCCCGGCCCTCGTCCTGGCGCAGTCCGCTCACCATGCAATTCTCGTCGACGCAGGTCAATTCGCCCGGTCCGGCGACGCGCTCGATCATTTGTCTACCCCATTTCTCGGCCCCGGTGAATGGGGGTAATCCCCGGCTTCACCCTGGCAGTCGAAAATGCGGAAAACAGCGGCCGAACGGGCTTGCGATTCCGGAATGGCCGACCGTTCGGCGGGGCTCCCGGTGACCCATATCGCGCGACGCCGGCCGGGCACGTGGCAGCATGGCGGTCATGGTGCAGCCGACGACCGCGGTGGTCTGGGACCGGGCCCTGCTCGACTACGACATGGGCGACCACCCGATGGATCCCGTGCGCATCGAGCTGACCATGGCGCTCGCCCGCGACCTGGGCCTTCTCGACCGTCCGGGGGTGCGGACGATCGTGCCCGAGATCGCCACGGAGGCCGACCTGCTCCGGGTGCACCGCGCCGACTACCTCGACGCCGTCCGGCTCGCGCCGAGCGACCCGTTCTTCTCCGGCTGGGGCCTCAACACCCCCGACAACCCGGTCTTCGAGGGCATGCACGAGGCGTCGGCGCGGGTGTGCGGCGCCACCATCGCCGCCGCCGACGCCGTCTGGCAGGGGCGGGCCACCCGCGCGGTCAACGTGGCCGGCGGGCTGCACCACGCGATGGCCGCCCGGGCGGCCGGCTTCTGCGTCTACAACGACCCCGCGGTCGCCATCGCGCGGCTGCTCGACCAGGGCGCCCAGCGGGTGGCCTACGTGGACGTCGACGTGCATCACGGCGACGGCGTGCAGGCCGCCTTCTATCACGATCCGCGGGTGCTCACGGTCAGCCTGCACGAGACGCCGCTGGCCCTGTTCCCCAACGTGTCCGGCTTCGCCGACGAGGTCGGCGGTCCGGGGGCGGAGGGCACGGCGGTCAACGTCCCGCTCCCGCCCGGCACGACCGACGCCGGCTGGCTCAAGGCGTTCCACGCGGTCGTCCCGTCGGTGCTGCGGGCGTTCCGCCCCGAGATTCTGATCAGTCAGTGCGGCGCCGACGGTCACCGCCTCGACCCGCTGGCCGACCTGCGGCTCTCGGTCGACGGGCAGCGCGCGGCCTACCTGGCCATGCGCGACCTGGCCGGCGAGCTGTGCGAGGGCCGCTGGGTGGCCACCGGCGGCGGGGGCTACGCGGTGGTCGAGGTCGTGCCCCGGGCCTGGACCCACCTGCTGGCCGCGATCACCGGCGACCCGCTCGACCCGGCCACCGAGACTCCCGCGGCGTGGCGCCGGCTCGCCGCCGACCTGCGTCCGCGGGCCGACGTCCCCACAACGATGACCGACGGTGTCGATCCGGTGGTCAAACAATGGGAGCCGAGCGACGACCCGGTCGACCGCGCGATCCTCGCCACCCGCCGGGCCGTGTTCCCACTGCATGGCCTCGACCCACACGACCCACGGGACTGAAGATGGAGCGAAACGCCGACGTCCTGCTCTCCGACGGCACCGCGGCGCACCTGCGGCAGATCCGCCCGGACGACGCCGCGGCCATCGTGGAGTTCCACTCCCGGATGAGCGACCGCACCCGCTACCTGCGCTACTTCTCGCCCTACCCGCGCATCCCCGAACGCGACCTCGAACGGTTCGTCAACGTCGACCACCGCGACCGGGAGGCGTTCGTCGTGGTCAGCGGCCCGCGCATCATGGCTGTCGGACGCTACGAGCGGCTCGGCCCCGACTCACCCGAGGCCGAGGTCGCCTTCGTGGTCGAGGACGCGCACCAGGGCCGGGGCATCGGCTCGGTCCTGCTCGAATACCTGGCCGAGGCCGCCCGCGACCACGGCATCACCCGGTTCGTCGCCGAGGTCCTCCCGGAGAACGGCGGCATGCTCCGGGTCTTCAGCGACTTCGGCTATCAGATCCAGCGCAGATACGCGGACGGCGTGGTCCACCTGAGCTTCCCGATCGCCCCGACCGAGAGGTCCCGCGAGGTGCAGGAGTCCCGGGAGCAGCGCACCGAGGCGCGGTCGATCGCCCGGCTGCTCGCCCCGCGCGGCGTCGCGGTCTACGGCGCGAGCGCCAGCGGCCAGGGCATCGGCGCGGCGATGCTCGGCCACCTCCGCGACGGCGGCTACGAGGGGGCGATCGTGCCCGTGCACCGCCGCGCGTCGAGGGTCGGCGGCCTCCCGGCGTACACGTCGGCGGCGCTCGGCGGTGTCGCGATCGACCTGGCGATCATCGCCGTGCCGCCGGACGGCGTCGGCGGCGCCGTCCGCGACGCGGCGCAGAGCGGGGCCGGGGGCATCGTGGTGGTCTCGGCCGGTTTCGCCGAGACCGGCGCCGAGGGCGCCGCCGATCAGCGGACGCTGATCGAGGCCGCGCACCGCGCGGGGTTGCGCCTGATCGGCCCCAACAGCATGGGGGTGGCCAATGCCGATTCCGGCGTACGCCTCAACGCCACCCTCGCCCCCCGCCTGCCCGCCGCCGGTCGCGTGGGCTTCTTCAGCCAGAGCGGCGCGCTCGGTGTCGCGCTCCTGGCCGAGGCCGACCGGCGCGGGCTGGGCCTGTCGAGTTTCGTCTCGGCCGGCAACCGGGCCGACGTCTCCGGCAACGATCTTCTGCAGTACTGGCAGGACGACCCGGGCACCGACGTGGTTCTGCTCTACCTGGAAACGTTCGGCAATCCGCGCAAGTTCGCCCGGCTGGCCCGCCGCATGAGCCGGGTCAAGCCGGTGGTCGCGGTCGCCTCGGCGACCCGGCCCCGTGGCCTCGCCGGCGACCTGCCCGGCCCGGACGCCAACGCGGTGACCGCGCTGTTCGCCCGGTCCGGTGTCATCCGGGTCGACACCGTCCGCGAGATGTTCGACGCCGGCCTGCTGCTCGCCCACCAACCGCTTCCGGCCGGCCGGCGGGTCGCCGTGGTCGGCAACTCGTCGGCCTTGTCGCAGTTGGCGGTGGCCGCGAGCCGGGCGGCCGGGCTGACCGTGGCCGAGGGCTACCCGCACGACATCAGCCCGCAGGCGGGCGCCCGCGACTTCGCCGGTGCGCTGGCCGACGCCGCGGTCGACCCGCGGGCCGACGCCCTGGTGGTCGTGTTCGCCCCGCCGCTGCCCGGCCAGCTGCCGGACGAGGACGCCGACTTCGCGGCCGCCCTGGCCGGCGTGGCACTGGCCGGCGAGAAGCCGACGGTCGCCACCTTCCTGCTCGGCAACCTGCCGCCGGGTGTCCCGTCCTATCCGTCGGTCGAGGAGGCGGTCCGGGCGCTCGGCCGGGTGTCGACCTATGCCGAGTGGCTGCGCCGTCCACCCGGGACGCTGCCCGCTCTGCCCGATGTGGACCCGTCGGCGGCCGATCTGGACGGGCCGCCGTCGGAGCTGCTCGCCGCGTACGGCATCGACGTCGTCCCGTCGACCCTGGCCACCACCGTCGAGTCGGCGATCGCGGCCGCCGGGACGCTGGGTTATCCGGTCGCGTTGAAGGCGGCCGGCGGGGCTCTGCGGCACCGCATCGACCTCGGCGCGGTCCGCCTGGCCCTGGCCGACGAGGACGATCTGCGGGCCGCCTACCGCGAGTTGTCGACCGCCTTCGGCCCCGACGTGCTGGTGCAGACGATGGTCCCGCCCGGGGTGGCCTGCACCGTCGAGGTGATGGAGGACCCGGCCTTCGGGCCGATCGTCGGGTTCGGTCTCGGCGGCGTCGCCTCGGAGCTGCTCGGCGATCTGGCGTGGCGGGCCGCCCCGCTGACCGATCGGGCGGCCGAGGCCCTGGTCGACGAGCCCCGCGCGGCCCCGCTGCTGCACGGCTACCGCGGTTCGGCCCCGGTGGATCGCGCCGCCCTGACCGACCTGCTCCTGCGCGTCGGCCGTCTCGCCGACGACCATCCGCGCCTGCGGTCGCTCTCGCTCAACCCGGTTCTGGCGCGCCCCGGCGGCATCTCGGTGCTGCACGCCGCGACCGAGATCGGCGAGACCAGGCCCCGCCCCGACTCCGGCCCTCGCCGCCTAGGCAAAACCGCCATTGCTGAGCAATAGCTGCCCGTTGACCCATCCGCCCTGCGGCGAGCAGAGGAAGCCGACCAGGTCGGCGGTGTCCTGCGGCGTGCCCAGCCGCTGGCGCGGGGTCCGGGCGAGCAGGGACTCCCGCACCGGGTCGCTCATCCAGCCGGTGTCGATCGGCCCGGGATTGATCACGTTGGCGGTGACGCCGAGATCGGCGAGCTCGTGCGCGGCGGCCAGCGTGATCCGGTCGAGCGCGCCCTTGCTCGCCCCGTAAGGCAGGTTGCCCACGGTGTGATCGCTGGTCAGGGCGATGACGCGGCCACTGCCCGGCTCGCCCCGGAACCGCCGCCCGAACTCGCGGATCAGCAGCCAGCTCGCCCGCGCGTTGACCGCGAAGTGCCGGTCGAAGCTCTCCACGGTCGTGTCCATCAGCCCGGAGTCGACCGACTCGCAGTGGCACATCACGAGCGCGGTCACCGGCCCGAGCCGGCCTTCGGCGGCATCGAAAACCGTGGTGGGTCCGGCGACATCGGCCAGGTCGGCCTCGACGGCGGCGACCGAGGCACCGTACGCGGTGAGCTCGCCCGTGATCCCCTCGGCCGCTCCGGCCTCGACGCCCCAGCTCATCCGCGCGTCATAGCCGCTGAAGTAGCTGAACGCGACGTCCCACCCGGACCGCGCCAGCTCCCGGGCGATTCCCGCCCCGATCCCGACCGTCCGGCCGACTCCGGTGACAAGGGCGACGGGCCGGGCCGAGTTCATGCCGCCGATCCTCCGGCCCGCTCCACAGTCGACGCAATCGCATTTTCGAGCGGCGGCCTCAGTCGAGCTCGGCCCGACCGATCACCGCGCCGACCGGCACCGGGCCGTGCTGGGCGGAGTCGTTGCCGCTCCCGCGGTTGTCCTTCATCAGGGAGACCTCCCCGGCCGGCACCTTCACCGGATCGAACGCGGCCGACCGGCCACTTTTCGCGAGGTACGGCTCGCCGGTCCTCTGCCCGTTCCGCGATCGTCGGCTCCATGGCCGCATCGGGTGCCAACGCCGGCTGAAGTTTGCTGTCCCACGGGGAGCGGCCCGGCGTACGGAAAGCGGCGCGAGAAAAGCGACCGCCCCGGCCACCGCAGGGCGGCCGGGGCGGAAGGGAAGCGGGAGCGTCAGCCGGCGTAGGCCTCGAGCCGGGAGCAGCGCTGCGGGTCGCGCAGCTTGGACATCGTCACCTTCTCGATCTGGCGGATGCGCTCGCGGCTGAGACCGAACTCGCGACCCACCTCGTCGAGGGTGCGCTGGCGGCCGTCGTCGAGGCCGAAGCGCAGGCGGATGACCGCCGACTCGCGCTCGGACAGCGTCGACAGCACGATCTCGACCTCGCTGCGCAGTTCGCCGTGGGAGACCCCGCCGCCGGGCTGGTTGGGGTCGACCGCGGCCACGAAGTCGCCGAGCGCGCTCTCGCCGTCTTCACCGACCGCCTGGTCGAGGCTGACCGGCTCGCGGTCGTAGGAGATGAGCTCGATGACCTGGAACTCGGGGACGCCCAGCGCGTGTGCGATCTCGGTGATGCTGGGTTCGCGTCCGAGCGAGGTGGCCAGGTCGCGGCGGCTGCGGACCATGCGGTTGACCTGCTCGACCATGTGCACCGGGATGCGGATGGTGCGGGCCTGGTCGGCCATGGCGCGGGTGATGGCCTGGCGGATCCACCAGGTGGCGTAGGTGGAGAACTTGTAGCCCTTGGTGTAGTCGAATTTTTCGACCGCGCGGATGAGGCCGAGGTTGCCCTCTTGGATGAGGTCGAGGAAGGCCATGCCGCGGCCGGTGTAACGCTTCGCGATGCTCACGACCAGCCGGAGGTTGGCCTCGAGCAGGTGGTTCTTGGCGGCGCGGCCCTCGGCGACGATGATGTGCAGGAGCGGGGCCAGATCGTCACCGGCCTCGCGCAGCTTCTCTTCCGCGTAGAGGCCGGCCTCGATGCGCTTGGAGAGCTGGACCTCCTCGACGGCGGTCAGCAGGCGGGTGCGACCGATGCCGTTGAGGTAGGCCCGGACCAGATCGGCGGAGACGCCGCGCTCGTCCGTCGCATCGAGATCGGTCAGGAGCTCGACACCGTCTGCGATGCTGTCCTCGGTGGGGTTGCTCGCCGTCATGGACTCCGCGGTCATGGATTCCGCCGTCATGGACTCAGTCGCCTTCATCTGCAGGACCACCTTTCAGTCCCCTCCCCGCTGATAAACCGTCTCGTGCGCCCAGCCCTCGTCGTGCCGGTGATCGATAGCTTGGCCCTGAGCGCGTTAAGCCGAAGTGAGGCAAGCGTCCAGGTGGCATGAATCAGGGAGAACCCTGACGTCGCCAAGCCGACATGTGCCCGGTTTGTCGAGAAGTGGGTGCCGTAATGTCTTCCACACGTCGCGGCGGAGGGATCGGTTCGTGGTTTTCCGGAAAATCCTGCGAGCCTTCGGCGTCGGCGGTCCGAGCGTCGAGACCGAGCTGACCGATCCGCACTGCCGGCCGGGTGGCGTGCTCGAGGGAACGGTGCAGGTCACCGGCGGTGACCACCCGGTCGACGTGGAATACCTCGCGATCGGACTGATCACCCGCGTCGAGGTCGAGAGCGGCGACAGTGAATACGAGAGCGGGCAGGAGTTCCACCGCCAGCGTCTGACCGGTTCGTTCCGGTTGGTCCCGGGTCGTCGCCACGAGGTGCCGTTCCGTTTCGAGGTGCCCTGGGAGACCCCGATCACAGAGGTCTACGGGCAGCGCCTCAACGGCATGTCGATGGGGCTCACGACCGAGCTCGAGGTCGCCCGCGCGGTCGACAAGTCCGATCTCGACGCGGTGATGGTGCACCCGCTCCCGGCCCAGGAACGCATCCTCGAGGCGCTGCTGCGGCTGGGCTTCCGGTTCAGCCGGGCCGACGTCGAGCGCGGCCGGGTCTACGGGGTCGAGCAGCGGCTGCCGTTCTATCAGGAGATCGAGTTCTATCCGCCGGCCGCCTACGCGAGCACGCTCAACGAGCTCGAGTTGACCTTCGTGCCGACGCCCGAGCGCCTGCAGGTGGTGCTCGAGGTCGAGCGCCGCAGCCGTCACCGGCCGGAGGGTTTCGGGCGGTTCGACGTCGACTACGCCACGATCGACCAGGTCGACTGGCCGGCCGAGCTCGACGGCTGGCTGCGCCGGGCCCGCTAAAGCTCGAGCAGGATCGTCTGCGGGCCGACGTTCACACTCTCGACGAGCATGTGGGCCCGGAAACGGCCGGTCTCCACGTGCGCGCCGCGGGCGCGCAGGCTTTCGACGTACGCGGTGACCAACGGTTCCGCCACCTCGGCCGGCGCGGCCGCGCTCCAGCTGGGCCGGCGCCCCTTGCGCGCGTCGCCGTAGAGCGTGAACTGGCTGACCACCAGCAGCGGCGCGCCGAGGTCGGAGGCCGATGTCTCCCCGTCGAGGATGCGCAGCTCGAACGTCTTGCGCGCGAGTTCGGCCGCCTTGGCCGGGGTGTCGTCGTGGGTGACCCCGAGCAGCACCAGCAGCCCGTCCGAGATCTTGCCGATCACCTCGTCGTCGACCGTGACGCTCGCCCGGCCGACGGTCTGCACGAGTGCGCGCATCAGCGCTCTCCCCTTACCCTCGCCGCTGCCGCGCCCAGCGCGGCGACCTCGTCGGCCGACATGGTCCATTGGCCGCCGCGGATCTCGACCGCGCGGTCGAGCCGGCTCAGCGGGTCACCCGGCGCGGCGGCCAGGAACAGGTCGAGCAACTCACCCGCTTGCTCGCCCATGTCGTGCACGATGGAGCCGATCGCGACCTGGGCCAGGATCAGCGCGCACAGAGCGGTGTCGAGGTCGGCCGGCCCGTCGCCGGCGTTCCGCCAGTCGATGACGACCGGGCCCCGGGAGGTGAGCAGCACGTTCTCCGGGTGGAAGTCGTAGTGCCCGATCGTCTCGGGGCCCGACTGCCCGGGGATCTCGTGCAGCCGGCGCAGCAGGTCGGCCAGCATGCTCGCGGCCTCGGGGATCGGGAACGTCCCGGCGACCAGCGCCTGCGCCATCGTCGGCCCGTCGAGCCGCTCCATCACGATCTCGGGGCCCTCGGCCGAATGGATCGCGGGCACCGGAAATCCGTGGTCGCGCACGTAGGCCATGACGCCGGCCTCGCGGGTGGCGTCGCTGCCGTCCCGGTAGCGGCGCAGCACGCGCCCGTCGTCGAGCGCGAAGACGTCGGCTTCCCGGCCGGCGGCGAAGGGCATCATCGCGCCGACGGTAGCGGACGGCCGCGGCGACGACGTCACCACGGCCGTTGCTCTGCTATTCCAGTCTGCTACTGCAGGGCCCCGTCCGGCCCGGTGTCCATGGCGCCCGTGGTGGCGTCGCCGGTCGTCGTGTTGGCCACGCCCGGGCCCGTACGCGGGTGGGAGCGGAAGCTGTTCGGCCCGGCGTGCCCACCGGTGGTGGTCAGCGTGCCGTCCTCGCCGTGGGGGCCGCCGTCCAGCAGCTGCTCGGTGTCGGTGCCCGCCTCGAGCGTGCTCGACAGGCCCGGCGCGTCGTCGCCCTTCTCCGGCCGATAGGTCTCGGGCTCGTCGAGGACGCCCGGCCCGTAGTCGCTGCCGAAGATCTCTCGCTCGATGCTCTCCTCGGAGTCGCTCATCTTCTCCTTCTTCCCTCAACCGTCGATACAGAACGTTAGTCCGCACGTGGTGTCGAACACGTGTCACCCGGCTCGAAAGTAGTTAGCATGGCTAATGAAACACTCGGAGGGAGCGCGGTAATGGCCGGCGGCGGACGGATCCCCTACAAGTGGTCGGTGCTCACCAACACCACCATGGGCATGCTGATGGCGACGGTCAACGCCTCCATCCTGATCATCTCTCTACCGGCGATCTTCGACGGGCTCAAGCTCGACCCGCTCGCCCCCGGCAACGTCAGCTACCTGCTCTGGATGCTGATGGGCTACATGCTGGTCACCGCGGTGCTGGTGGTGACCCTGGGCCGGCTCGGCGACATGTTCGGCCGGGTGAAGATCTACAACTCCGGGTTCGCGGTCTTCACGGTGGCGTCGATCGCGCTCGCCCTGGTCCCGTTCGGCGGTTCCGCGGGCGCGATCTGGCTCATCGCGTTCCGGGTGGCGCAGGGCGTCGGCGGCGCGATGATCATGGCGAACTCGACCGCGATCATCACCGACGCGTTCCCGGCCCGGCAGCGCGGCACCGCGCTCGGCGTCAACCAGGTCGCCGGGCTGGCCGGCAGCTTCATCGGGCTGGTGCTCGGCGGGGTGCTGTCGGCCTGGAACTGGCGGGCCATCTTCTGGGTCAGCGTGATCGTCGGCGCGATCGGCACGTTCTGGGCGTACAAGAACCTCCAGGAGACCGCCTCCCGGCGGCCCGGGGTGAAGGTCGACTGGTGGGGCAACCTGACCCTGGCGGTCGGGCTCACCGCCCTTCTCGCGGCCATCACGTACGGGATCCAGCCGTACGGCGGTCACACCGAAGGCTGGACCAACCCGATGGTCCTGACCGGGCTGATCGGCGGGGCCGTCCTGCTCGGGCTGTTCGGGTTCATCGAGACCCGGGTCGAGCAGCCGATGTTCCGCCTCAGCCTGTTCAAGATCCAGGCGGTCTGGGCCGGCAACGTGGCCGCCCTGCTCAACGCGATCGCCCGCGGCGGCCTCCAGTTCATGCTGATCATCTGGCTGCAGGGCATCTGGCTCCCGCTGCACGGCTACTCGTTCGAGTCGACCCCGCTCTGGGCCGGCATCTACCTGCTGCCGCTCACCGTCGGCTTCGTGGTCGCCGGCCCGGTCTCCGGCTTCCTCTCCGACCGGTACGGCGCCAAGCTCTTCGCCACCGGCGGCCTCGTGATCATGGCTTTCTCGTTCGTCGGGCTGCTGCTGATCCCGATCAACTTCGACTATCCGGTCTTCGCCGCGCTGCTGTTCGTCAACGGCGTCGGCTCGGGCCTGTTCTCGGCCCCGAACACGACCGCGGTGATGAACGCGGTGCCGGCCGACCAGCGGGGCGTCGCCTCGGGCATCCGGGCCACGTTCCAGAACGGCGGCATGGTGCTGTCGATCGGCGTCTTCTTCTCACTGCTGGTGGCCGGCCTGTCGTCGTCGCTGCCCGGGGCACTGCACAGCGGGCTGACCGCCCAGGGCGTACCGGATCAAGCGGTCGCGGCAGTCGCCGCGGTGCCCCCGGTCAGCCTGATGTTCGCCGCCTTCCTGGGCAGCAACCCGATCGCTTCGCTGCTCAACGCGGCCGGCGTGCACCTGCCGGCGGCCACCGTCCACACGCTGACCGGCAAAACCTTCCTGCCCCAGCTGCTCACCGATCCGTTCCACAGCGGCCTGACCGTGGTCTTCACGCTGGCCGCCGTCCTCGCCGTGGTCGGCGCCGTGGTCTCGCTGTTCCGCGGCGGCATCTACATCCACGACGAGGCCGCCCAGCAAGAGAAGGAGGACGTCGAATACGAGGCGGCATGATGGTCACGTGCGGACCGCGATCATCTTCGACTTCGACGGCACGATCCTCGACACCGAGACACCGGAGTTCGCCGCCTGGCAGGAGGTGTACGCCTCCTACGGAGCTTCGCTCGACCAGGCGGTCTATTCCCAGGTCATCGGCACCACCGACGCCACCTGGAGCCCGTTGGCGCACCTCGGGTCGGTCCTCGGCCGCCCGCTCGACCCGGAGGCCGTGGCCGCCGCCCAGCGCGACCACTTCGAGCGCCTGATCGCCGCCGAGAGCCCGCGACCAGGCGTGATCGACTGGCTGGACGAGGCCCGCGACCTCAGCCTCCGCATCGGCCTGGCCTCCAGTTCCTCGGCCGCCTGGGTCTCCCGCTTCCTGACCCAGCTCGGCCTGACCGACCGCTTCGCCGCCGTGGCCACCCGCGAGCGGGTTGCCCGCAGCAAACCCGACCCGGCCCTCTACGAGCTCGCCCTGCACGATCTGGGTGTGCCCGCGGCGGACGCGCTGGCGGTCGAGGACTCCCCGAACGGCATCGCCGCGGCCAAGGGGGCCGGCCTCTACTGCGTAGCCGTCCCCAACCCGATGACCGCCGCCTTCCCCCTCGACGCCGACCTCCAGCTGCCCTCCCTGCGCGACCGCCGACTGAGCGACGTGCTCAGCGCCGCCTGAGCGACGTGCTGAGGGCCGGATGGATGACGACGCGGCGTCAGCGCTGACCGGCCCCGCCGACCCGCGCGGCGACCTGGTCGAAGGCGCGGACGACCGTTGTCACGTCCGCCGGTGAGAGGTCGCCGAACAGTTCGTGCGCCAGCGCGTTGGCCTCGGACTCCATTCGCGCGGCCGCGGCCTCACCCTTCTTGGTGAGACGTACCAGTACCGCCCGGCGGTCGGTCGCGTGGCTGGTGCGGGTGACGAACCCGTCCTGCTCCAGCGCATCGACCAGTTTCGTTATGTTGCGTGGCGTGACGTGGAGCAGGTCAGCGATCTGCCGCTGGGTCAGGGGGTCGTGTCGCGCCATCTCCCACAGGGCGTTGGCGCGTGCCCGGGTCAGGCCGCGCGCCTGCAGCCCCTTGGCCATGTCGTCCGCCATGAGGATCGACACCGCCAGGAGGCCGTTGAGCGCGTCCCGTGAAGAAGGTGTACCAGGATCATCGTGTACCATGTTCAGCAAATCCTAGTGTTCCGGTAGCGGAGGGGACAGCCGTGGAGACGGTAGCTTTCGAGAAGAACATCGACCTGCTGCGCCGCGCCGTCCAGACGCTGCAGAGCGGCGATCTCGACGCGTGCGTGGAACTGCTCACCGCGGACTTCATCGCCAACCTTCCCGGGCTGCCCGGCCCCCTCCACGGGAGGGAGATCTGGAAGTCGGGTGCGCAGGCCATGCGTGAGGGCTTCCCCGACCTTCGTATCGACGTCGAAGACATCTTCGGTGCCGGCGACAAGGTGGCCGTGCGCCTCCTCTTCCAGGGCACCCACGACGGACCGTTCCAGGGCGTCCCGCCGACCCATCGCCGGGTCGCCTTCACCAGCATCGAGATCTATCGCCTGGTGGGCGACCGCATCGCCGAGGAATGGGTCTCGCCCGACCTGATGGGGCTCATGGGTCAGATCTCGGGACCGGCTTCGCCGTGACCGCCGCCGGCGCCCAGCGGCCGACCTGGTCTGATGGTGCTGGTCCTGGGTACCTTCCGGGTGCCCGAGGCGGCAGTATGACCGCATGACGTTCTCTCTGCCCATTGACGCCGAGGCCAACGCGCTGCTCGACCGCGACCCGCTGGCGGTGGTGATCGGGCTGACCCTCGACCAGCAAATCACGATGGAGAAGGCGTTCACGTCGCCGTGGGTGCTGGTGCAGCGGCTCGGGCACGCGCCGACCGCGGCCGAGCTGGCCGACTTCGACTCCGAGGCGCTGATCGCGATTTTCGCCCAGCCGCCCGCCCTGCACCGTTTCCCCAAGGCGATGGCCACCCGGGTCCAGGAGGTCTGCCGGGTTCTCGTCGACCGGTACGACGGCGACGCCGCGGCCCTCTGGCGGGACGCGCCGGACGGGGCCGAGCTGTTCACGCGCATCCACGCCCTGCCCGGCTTCGGGAAGCAGAAGGCGCAG
This sequence comes from Actinoplanes sp. NPDC051411, assembly GCF_040682075.1. Classification (NCBI taxonomy): domain Bacteria; kingdom Bacillati; phylum Actinomycetota; class Actinomycetes; order Micromonosporales; family Micromonosporaceae; genus Actinoplanes; species Actinoplanes sp. NPDC051411. Next base: position 42,658 of record NZ_JBFBAD010000015.1, read on the forward strand.
ATCCTCGTGGCCCTGCTCGGCAAGCAGTACGGTGTGCAGCCGCCCGGCTGGCGGGAGGCGGCCGGGGGCTACGGCGAGGTCGACGCGTACCGGTCGGTGGCCGACATCGTCGACGAGGAATCGCTGGCCAAGGTCCGGGCGTACAAGAAGCAGGCGAAGGCCGAGGCGCGGGCCGCTGGGCAGTAGCTGAACGGCGGTGCAAGGATGGGGGGATCGATCGGAGACCCATCGTGAAGAAGCAGCCGGAGCGGCCCGCCCTCATCACCGACGCCGCCCGCAGCCAAGACGAACAGTTCCGCAGCCGGCAGATCCGCTACGTGACGATGATGGGCATGCGCGCGCTCTGCCTGATCATCGGCGCGGTCCTGATCAGCGTCCGCCCTCCGCTGCTCCCGGTCTGGCTGGTCCTCTGCGCCGCCGGCATGGTCTTCCTGCCCTGGGCGGCCGTCCTGATCGCCAACGACCGGCCGCCCCGTTCCAAGGCCGAACGTGCCGCCAGCGCCCGGCCCGAGCGCCCCCAGCCTGCCCTCGCCGAGCACTCGGCCGAGGAGGTCGAGTATTTGACGATCGACTCCGACGTGGTCGACGAGTCCGAGCGCTGGGAGCCCCCGGGCCACCTTCCGAACGAGAACCGGCCTCCAAACGAGAACGGGCTGCCGAACGAGAACGGGCTGCCGAACGACGATCGGCCTCAGACCGGGAAGCTGCGCGAGCGCCGCCAGGCCTGACCCGGGGGACCGGCGTCACCGGCCCCCCAGAGGGTTGATCAGCCCAGTTGCAGGTTGAGCGTCTTGCCGCCCTGGGCCGGGATGGCCACCTTGGTAGCGGTGTCGATGCTGGTCGCGCCGTTGTACCAACCGTCGCCGTCAGGCCCGAATTCGGCCGAGTAGTAGTGCCAGGCGATCTTCGTCGAGCCGCCGATCAACGGCGCCGAGTAGGAACCGCCGGGACCGGCCGCCGAGCTGTCGAAGCTGCCCATCTGGTCGCCGGTCGCGGCGTTGAACATGTTGAGGCGCCAGTTGGCCGTCGGCGCGCTCGGGATGGTGACCGTGCCCTTGAGGGTCGCACCCTTGATCAGACTGATGTCGTACGTGGTCGTGCCGTTCGCGGTGACCGGCACGCCGGTCGCCTGGAAGCGGTTGGCCACGTTGCCCGACCACTGGCGCGGGTCGGTGCCGGCGCTGAACAGCAGCGGCCATGCGTACGGGCCGAGCTTGCCGAGCGTGTAACCGCCGTTCTGGCCGACGCTGGTGTCCCAGTCCGGGCCCGCGTCGCCCCAGGCGCTGAACGCGACGTCACCGTACGTGACCGGCTGACCGTCGGAGCCGGTGACGACGCCGGTGACCGTGCCGGCCGGGTCGAGCAGCGCCGCCGGGGCGGTGACCGTCTTGCCCGGCTTCACCACGATGCGCGCGGCGGCCTGCTGGTCGCCGGTGCCGCCCTGCTTGCCGACCCACTGGTGGCCGTACTTGCCGGGGGCGACCGCGAACAACTCGTACGTGCCGGGCGCGATCGAGTTGTCGGTGACACCCTTGCCGACGGCATTGGTGCAGTCGCCGTAGCCGTCGCCGAGGCCGCCCTGGCCGATCACCTTGAGCACGGCGCAGGTGCCCTTGACCGGCGCGCCGGTCGCGTGGTCGGCCGACGAGAAGGCGACCTTGCCGCCCTGGACGAGCGGGATCGTGACGGTCGTCGTCTGCCGCGCGATGAGGGTGACCGTGTTCCGCGGCGAGAACAGGTAGTAGGTGCTCGAGTCGGGGGTGACCTGAAGCGGGAAGGTGCCGCCGGGCAGGTTGCCGACGGTGATCTGGCTGCCGGTGGTGCAGCCGCCCGCGTCGTTGCCGGTTTCGAGCCAGACACAATAGTTGCTCACCGGGGCGCCGGTGGTGGAGTCGACCGCGTTGATCACCAGTTGGGCAGCCGTCAGCCAGGTGTCGTTCACCTCGGCCTGGCCGCCCGGGGCGACGGTGATCAGTTTCGCGTCGGCCGCAGTGCTCGCGCCGTACGCCCATTGGGTGCGCTGGAAGCCGGGCGAGACGAAGGAGACCCGGTAGTCGCCGGGGAAGACCGGAGAGACGCTCCACTCGCCGTTGTCGTCCGTGGTGGCGGTCTGGTTGACGTAGTCGTTCTCGTCGTCGAGCGTCACGTCGACCTCGTAGCCCGACTGAGGCTTGCCGTCCGGGTCGACCAGCCGGCCGTGCACGCTGCCGAGGGCAAGCTGGGTGTCGTCGACGGTGGTCTGCGCGCCCGCGGTCACCGCGAACGTGCGGGCCGAGCCCTGGTCGGCCTTTCCGGCCACCCACTGCTTGATGTCGTCGGTGGTGGAGAACGACACGGTGTATCCGTCGCGGGCGATCGCCGCGCCGAACGAGTAGTCGCCGTTGTCGTCGGTCGTGGCCCAGCCCTTCTCGTCCACCCCGTGGTGCAGGGTGACCGAGGCTGAAACCAGCGGCGAGCCGTCGGCGGAGGTGAGGCGACCGCCGACCGTGCCGGTCGGCAGCTGCTGGTCGTCGACCTCGACGGTCTGCCCGGACGCGACCGTGATCGTGTCGGCGGTGTCCTCGTCGGCCGCCTGGTGCGCCCACTGCACGGCCGAGTCCCACGCGAAGGAGACGTGGTAGTCGCCCGGGAGCATCTGGGCCCGGAAGGCGCCCGTGGCGTCGGTGACGACGCTGGTCTGCGACGAGAAGTCGGTTGCGACGATGTAGACCGACGCGGACTGCACCGGCGCGCCGGAACTGGTGGTGAAGGTGCCCTGGATGGTGCCCTTGGCGGCGGCCGCGGCCGGTGCGGCGAGCGCGCCGACGGCCAGCAGACCGGCGACGCCGGCCATTCCAAGACGACCGAGTGGGGAACGGATCATGTGACTTCCTCGGGTCGAAACAAGGGCATGAACGACCGGAGGCATCGACGTGAACGTCCCCCGTGCGTCATGCGGCGAGGCGGATCCTATGCCTGTTTCGAAGGCCCGTGGGGGCAGCCCAGGGAGACGCAGGTCGATGTCGTGGCACCACCGACAAAGGACTCAGGGCCGGGCCCCGGTGCGGCCGACGGCCTCGGCGCCGAGGGTGCAGCCGGCCGCGAGCGCGGCCTCCGGCGAGGCACCGGAAGACCATGCCTCGAGCAGGCCGGCGGCGAAGGCGTCACCGGCGCCGGTCGCATCCGACACGCGTACGCGGCGACCAGCCCACGACCACACCGAGCCGTCCCGTGATGCCCACGTGGCGCCGGCCGCGCCCTGTTTCACGACCGCGTTGCGTACGTGTGTGGTCAGCCGGCCCGCTTGGTCGGCCGCCGAGCCCGGGCCGGCCAGCACGTCGGCCTCATCGGCGTTGCAGAGGAGCACGTCGACGTCGCGTACCCAGGCAAGAAAGCGCTCCCCGCCGACCGACCGCAACGGAGCCGCCGAGGCCGCGTCGACGCTGGTCGTCAGGCCGCGTCGCGCGGCGGCCGTCAAGGCCGCCCGGCCGCCCGGCCGGGAGCCCTCGTGCAGCAGCGGATAGCCGGAGAGATGCAGGTGGGAGGCGTCGGCGGAGGAAACGGCGGCGGTCACGTCGGCCGCGTCGAGCAGCAGCGCCGCGCCCCGGTCGGTGATCATCGTGCGTTCGTCGGGGCCGGCCAGCACCACCACGCTCCCGGTCGCCGCGCCGGCGTGGGCCCGCACCGCGCAGCGCACTCCGGCCGCGGCCAGCTCGGCCACCCGCTCCTGACCCGCGGTGTCGTCGCCGACCGCCGCGACCAGCGTCACCGCCGCGCCGGCGTGGGCCAGCCAGGCCGCCGTGTTGGCCGCCTGGCCGCCCCCGCCGACCGTGATCGCCGCGTCGGTGTCCGAGCCCGGCTGGATCGGGCCGTCGTGCGCCACGAGCACGTCAGTGACCAGGTCGCCGACGACGATAACGCTGGCCCGGCGCAGGCTGGTCCGGCTCAGGCTGGTCCGGCTCGGGCTGGGGCGGCTCACGCGGGAGCGGCGAAGCCCAGCGTCACCGGCGCCGCGGAGCCGGCCGTGGCGATCTGGGCCGCGAGCGCCGCGTTGCGCAGGATGATGCGCACGTTGACCTCGAGGCTCTGCCCGTGGGTGCTCTCGTGGAAGTGGGACAGCAGGAACGGGGTGACCGCCTTGCCGGTGATCCTGTTCTGGGCGAGGAGTTCAAGGCCCTCGGCGAGCGTGCGGTCGTGCAGCGCCGGGTCGAGCTGCTGGTCGGCCGGCAGCGGGTTGGCCAGGATCAGCGCGCCCGCGCCCAGGCCCTGGTCGGACCGGGCCCGGATGACGTCGGCGACCTGGGACGGCGAATCCAGCTGCCAGTCGACGTCGAAGCCGCCGTCGGTGACGAAGAAGCCGGGGAACCGCCTCGTGCGGTAGCCGGCGACCGCCACGCCCAGGGTCTCCAGGCGTTCCAGGGTCGCGCCGACGTCGAGGATCGACTTCACGCCGGCGCAGACCACGACGATCGGCGTGCGGGCCAGCGTGGTCAGGTCGGCCGACTCGTCGAAGGTGACATTGGCCTCGCGGTGCACCCCGCCGAGGCCGCCGGTGGCGAAGACGCCGATCTCGGCCGCCGCGGCGACCGAGCTGGTCGCGGCCACGGTGGTCGCGCCGTCGGCGCGCCGGGCGGCGGCCACGGCCAGATCCCGTACGGACAGCTTGGCCACGTCGCCGGCCAGCGCGAGGTGCCGGATCTGTTCGTCGTCGAGGCCGACGATCAGCTCGCCGCCGATCATGCCGATCGTGGCCGGGACCGCGCCGTTGTCCCGCACGGTCTGCTCGATCTCGCGGGCCACCCGCAGGTTGTCCGGGTGCGGCAGTCCGTGCGAGATGATCGTGCTCTCCAGCGCGACCACGGGCCGGCCGTCGCGGCGGGCCCGGGTCACGTGCTCGCCGAATCGAATAGCGAAGTCAGTCACGCCAGCTACGGTACGGCGCCACAAAGTCGAGTTGTCGTTGGACCGACCAGGCGTGAGGTGTCAGACTCGGTGGTTGGAGATTGAATCTGCGCCGCACGGTTCGGGGGCCGGCGGTTGAAGATGACGCCGTAATTCATATGAAGGGCAGATGGCCGTGAGCACGCAGATCCTCGAGCGTCCGGAGACCAAGGACGCCGACACCGGACCCGAGATGTTCCACTACGTGCGCAAGGACAAGATCGCCGAGAGTGCGGTCATGGGCACGTTCGTGATCGCCCTGTGCGGCGAGAAGTTCCCGGTGACCAAGACCCCCAAGCCGGGCGCGCCGGTGTGCCCGCAGTGCAAAGAGATCTACGACTCGTTCCAGAAGTGATCTTCGGATCTTGAGCTGACTCTGTCCGGACACCCCGCGTGACGAGCGGTTACGGCCTGCTCGCGGCCGACCTCGTTGGCGTCGCCGTTTTCGCGGCCTCGGGAGCGTCCGCCGCTATCGCCAAGCGCCTCGACCTGTTCGGCGTCGCCTTCGTCGGCTTCGTCGCGGCGCTCGGCGGCGGAATCGTCCGTGACCTGGTGATCGGCGCGGTGCCCCCGCTCGCCTTCGCCGACTGGCGGTACCCCGTGACCGCGGTCGTGGCGTCGATCGCCGTCTTCTGGCTGCATCCCCAGCTGAGCCGCCTCCGGCGTACGGTCCTGCTGCTCGACGCGGCCGGGCTCGGCCTGTTCACCGCGACCGGCACCCTCAAGGCACTGGCCGCCGGCGTGCCCCCGGTCGGCGCCTGCCTGATCGGCATGCTGACCGCGATCGGCGGCGGCCTGGCCCGCGACCTGCTGACCGGCGAGATCCCGGTCGTGCTGCAGCGCGACATCTATGCCGTCGTCTCGCTCGGCGGCGCGATACTTATCACGGTCTTCCACTCGCTTGGCCTGTCCGGGCCGTTTCCGCTGGTCATCGCCGCCCTGCTCATGACCGGTGTACGCCTGCTCGCGCTCTACCGCCGCTGGTCCGCCCCGGTCGCTGTGCCGTAGGGCAACCCGGCCGCCTTTCCTGGCTATGCTGGTTCGTCGTCCGTGAGCCGAGGGAAGGATCGACGCGACCTTGAGCCCGCGAAAGCCCGATCTGGAGACGTTTCCGCCCCTGCGGGACTGGCAGCGCAAAGCACTGGTCAACTACCTGCGCCGCCGCAGCGACGACTTCATGGCGGTCGCCACCCCGGGCGCCGGCAAGACCACCTTCGCCCTGCGCATCGCGGCCGAACTGCTGGCCGACGGCACGGTCGAGGCGGTCACCGTGGTCTGCCCGACCGAGCACCTCAAGACCCAGTGGGCGCAGGCCGCCGCGCGGGTCGGCATCGAGCTCGACCACACCTTCCGCAACGCCGACGTGCACTCGTCCCGCGACTTCCACGGCGCCGTCCTGACCTACGCGCAGGTCGGCATGGCCCCGGCCGTCCACCGCCGGCGCACGATGACCCGCTCGACGTTCGTGATCCTCGACGAGATCCACCACGCCGGCGACTCGCGCACCTGGGGCGACGGCGTGAAGTCGGCGTTCGAGCCGGCCACCCGGCGGCTGATGCTCACCGGCACGCCGTTCCGGTCGGACGAAAACCCGATCCCGTTCGTGCTCTACGAGCGCGGCGACGACGGCCTCCAGCGTTCGCGGTCCGACTCGTCGTACGGCTACGCCGACGCCCTGCGCGACGGCGTCGTGCGGCCGGTCCTCTTCATGGCCTACTCGGGCGAGACCCGCTGGCGCACCAACGCGGGCGACGAGCTGGCCGCCCGGCTCGGCGAGCCGATGACCAAGGACCTGGTCGCCCAGGCCTGGCGCACCGCGCTCGACCACCGCGGCGACTGGATGCCCCAGGTGCTGCGGGCCGCCGACGCCCGGCTCTCCCGGCTGCGCGAGCACGGCATGACCGACGCCGGGGGCCTGGTCATCGCCAGCGACCAGCAGACGGCCCGGGCGTACGCCAAGTTGCTGCACGAGATCACCGGCGAGCCGGCCGTGATCGTCCTCTCCGACGACGAGGGCGCCTCCGCTCGCATCGGCCAATTCGCCCTGTCCCAGCAGCGCTGGATGGTCGCGGTGCGGATGGTCTCCGAGGGCGTCGACATTCCCCGCCTCGCCGTGGGGGTCTACGCGACCAGCGCGTCCACCCCGCTCTATTTCGCCCAGGCGATCGGCCGTTTCGTGCGGGCCCGGCGCGAGGGTGAGACCGCGACCGTCTTCCTGCCCAGCGTGCCCCACCTGCTGGGGCTGGCCAGCGAGATGGAGGCCCAGCGTGACCACGTGCTGGGTGCTCCCAAGGAGAAGGACGGGCTCGACGACGACCTGATCGAGCGGGCCCAGCGCGAGGAGAACGCCGAGGGCGAGCTCGAGAAGCAGTTCGAGGCGCTCTCCGCGACCGCCGAGCTCGACCAGGTCATCTTCGACGGCACCTCGTTCGGCACCGGCGCCCTCACCGGCACGCCCGAGGAGGAGGAATACCTCGGGATTCCCGGCCTGCTCACCGCCGACCAGGTGGCGGTGGTGCTCAACAAGCGGCAGGCCGAGCAGATGGCGGCCCAGAAGAAGCGCAAGGCGGCCGAGCCCGACATCCCGGCCCCGCGGGCGGAACCGGTGTCGATGAGCGCGGGGGAGCGCCGCAACAGCCTCCGCCGCCAGCTCAACACCCTGGTCGCGGCCCACCACCACCGCACCAACCTGCCGCACGGCAAGATCCACGCCGAGCTGCGGCGCCTCTGCGGCGGCCCGCCGAGCGCCCAGGCGACGATCGAGCAGCTCGAGGAGCGGATCGCCACCATCCAGACCCTCTGACACGGCCTCAGAGGGCTCAGATCCGGAACTGGCGCACCAGCTCCTGCAGCTCGCCGCTCGTACGGCTCAGCTCCGCCGTGGCGGCCTGGGAGTCCCGGATTCCGGTGCCGGTCGCCCCGGCGGCGTCGGACAGCCCGGCCATGTTCTCGGCGATCGTGGCCGCGCCCTGGGCCGCCTCGGAGATGCTCCGGCTGATCTCGCTGGCCGACGCGGTCTGCTCCTCGACCGCCGCGGCGATGGTCTGCTGATAGTTCGAGATCTCGTGGACCACCTGGAGGATCTGCCCGATCGCCTCGACCGCGGCCTCGGTGTCGATCTGGATGGTCTGCACCCGGCGGGTGATGTCCTCGGTCGCGTGGGCGGTCTCCTGGGCCAGGTCCTTGACCTCGCCGGCGACGACCGCGAAGCCCTTGCCGGCCTCCCCGGCGCGGGCCGCCTCGATGGTCGCGTTGAGGGCGAGCAGGTTGGTCTGCCCGGCGATCGAGCTGATCGCCTTGACCACGTTGCTGATCTCGGCCGAGGAGATGCCCAGGCGGGCGACGGTCTCGTTGGTGGCCTTGGCCGCGTTGACCGCCTCGGAGGCGACGGTGGCCGCCTTGGACGAGCTGGTCGCGATCTCGGCGATCGAGGAACGCATCTCGTCGGTGCTGGCCGCGACCGTCTGCACGTTGGCCGAGACGTCACCCGAGGTGGCCGTGACGAGGTCGGTCTGGGCCGAGCTCTCGCCGGCCCGGGACGCGATGTCGGCGTTGATGGCCGCGGTGCGCCCGGCGACCTCGGCCAGGGTCGTGGTGCTCGTCGCGAAGCTCTGTACGACCGCGCGGGTGCGCTCGTTGGCCCGGTCGAGGGCGGCCGCCATCCGGCCCACCTCGTCGTCGTGGGTGGGGCCGACCGAGCCGGTCAGGTCTCCCTCCGCGACACCTTCCAGCACCGTCGAGACGCGGCGCAGCGGGCCGACGATCAGCCGGGTCACCCACCAGCCGAGCAGCAGCGCGATCACGAGTGCGGGACCGGCCACGATGAGGATCAGGTCGCGGCCGTCGGCGAACGTCTTCTGAGCCGCCGCCGTCTCCTTGGCCGCCCGCGCGGTCTCCTGCACCTGCAGGGCGTCGAGTGCGTCCGCGGCGTCGCCGATGAGCGGCTGCGCGACATCGTTCTGCAGCTTGGCGAAGCCGGCCGCGTCGCCCTTCATCGCCAGCGGGATCATCTGCTGGTCGCGCACCTTCAGGTACGCGTCCCAGCTCTTCACGAACTTCGCGAACTCGGGGCTGCCCGCCTCGGCGCTGGTCGCCTGGTACGCCTTCTGGGCCGCGGCCAGCTCGGCGTCGGTCTCGGCCAGCCCGTCCCGCCGGTCCTGGCGGTCCTTGGGGGTCTGGGCCAGCGCGACCCGGTGCACATCGAGCCGCGACTTGAGTTCGGAGTCGTGCAGGTCGGCCAGATGCGTCATCGGGATCATGGATTTGCCGTAGAGCCGCTCGGCGTTGGTGTGCAGGTGGTACATATCAATCACACCGACGGTCGCCACCAGCGCGATCGCCGCGCCCGCGACCCCGACCGCCGTCATGATCTTGGTGCCGACCGATCGATCGGCCAGCACACCTACCAGACCCTTGCCCATGCCAGGCCCCCTCGCGCCGGAAAGTAGCTTCGTTCGCCTCATCGGCCGGATGACCGGTTCGATGAGGCTGTTGCGCGAGGTTCTCCGGGCACTTCAGACGGCGAAAGGGGCGCCCCACACCGTGGGCGCCCCTGGTCAAGCTCGTTCGGGGGTTGCTAGTTGGAGTTAGACATCATGTCCGCGCCGCGCCACGTGAACTCCGGGTCGGCCACGTACTGCACCGTGATCTTCACCAGATCTTCCGCGTACCGGTTGGCGTGGTGTCCGCAGAACACCAGTTCACTGCCACCAGCCAGGGTCAAACGGAGCTTTCCTGCTGCATTGCAGCGGTCGCACCGTTCATCGGCTGCTGGGCCGGCCACACTACCCGCCGGCGGCGTGAGGGTCGGGGTCATCGCCTTCCTCCTCTGTTCGTCACCGATGAACATGTTCCTCGGCTACCTACCACACATCGTGCAACACCCTGCATCGTTGCAGCCTTCCCACAGTGCCCGGACGGGACCGGGGTCACACGTGTTCCGGCTAGTGTGCCGTGATCCAAGGGTGCCACGTCAACGATCACTTCTGCACAACGGTCTGATCACCACCCGTTGATGTACGGGTGGTGACCATTCCGACACGCAAAGTTGACCGTTCGTCCTAGTCCAGGTAGTCGCGGAGGACCTGGGAGCGGGACGGGTGCCGCAGCTTCGACATCGTCTTGGACTCGATCTGCCGGATCCGCTCCCGGGTGACCCCGTAGACCTGGCCGATCTCGTCCAGCGTGCGCGGCTGGCCGTCGGTGAGGCCGAAGCGCAGTCGCACCACGCCCGCCTCCCGCTCGGACAGGGTCTGCAGTACCTGCTGGAGCTGGTCCTGGAGCAGCGAGAACGAGACCGCGTCGACCGCGACCACGGCCTCCGAGTCCTCGATGAAGTCGCCGAGCTGGCTGTCGCCCTCGTCGCCGATCGTCTGGTCGAGCGAGATCGGCTCCCGGGCGTACTGCTGGATCTCCAGCACCTTTTCCGGGGTGATGTCCATTTCCTTGGCCAGTTCCTCCGGGGTGGGCTCGCGGCCCAGGTCCTGGAGCAGCTCACGCTGTATGCGGCCGAGCTTGTTGATGACCTCCACCATGTGCACCGGGATGCGGATGGTGCGGGCCTGGTCGGCCATGGCGCGGGTGATGGCCTGGCGGATCCACCAGGTGGCGTAGGTGGAGAACTTGTAGCCCTTGGTGTAGTCGAATTTTTCGACCGCGCGGATGAGGCCGAGGTTGCCCTCTTGGATGAGGTCGAGGAAGGCCATGCCGCGGCCGGTGTAGCGCTTGGCCAGCGACACCACCAGACGCAGGTTGGCCTCGAGCAGGTGGTTCTTCGCCCGCTCGCCGTCCCGGCCGATCCAGCGGAGGTCGCGCTCGAAGTTGCGTTCGAGCTTCTCCTCGCCCTCCTCGCAGGCGCGCAGCCGCTCGGCGGCGTAGAGCCCGGCCTCGATGCGCTTGGCGAGCTCGACCTCCTGCTCGGCGTTGAGCAGCGGGACCTTGCCGATCTGCTTGAGGTAGGCCCGGACCGAGTCGGCGGAGGCGGTCAGCTCGGCGTCGCGCCGGGCCTGCTTGAGCGCCTCGGACTCCTCGTCGTCCCACTCGAAGTCGCCCTCGGTGGCCGAGCTGGCGGCGTCGGAGGCCGCGGCGGCGACCATCGCGGCCGGCTCCTCGACCACGACGTCCTCGATCTCGGCCGCGAGGGCCTCGGGATCGATCTCCTCGCCGGTGCCGGGGCCCTCTTCGCCGGGCTTGCCGGGAGCGGCCTTGCCGGCGACGGCCTTCTTCGCCGGGGCGGCCTTGGCGGCGGTGGCCTTGCGGGCGGTCGTCTTCTTGGCCGGGGTCGCACCGCCGTCGGCCGCGGCGGGCACCGCCTTGGCCGGAGCGGCCGGCGGAACCTCGGCCTGCTTCTGCGTCGGGGCGGCCTTCTTGGCCGGTGCCGCCTTCGCGGTGGTGGCCTTGGAGGCGGGAGTGGCGGCGCGGGCCGCGGCGACCTTGCGCCGCGTGCTCACCGAACCGTCGACGACGACAGTGATGCCGGCGTCCACGAGCCCCCGGAGGATCTTCTTGGCCTGGGCCGGGTTCACCTGGGCGGACTCGAGCGTGTGCGCGACCTCGGCGGATGTCAGCTGCCCGCCCGCACCCTGAGCATGGGTGATCAGGGCCTCGGTGAGGGAGCGAACGTCGGCACCGTTGTGGTGGGCTTCTGTCACGAATGACCTTCCGGAGGCGATGAGGTTGTGCACGGCCAATGAGCCCAGCGCAGCGCACGGCGAGGAGGCTGGCCGGTGTGGTGTGGGGACCCGCGGGACACGGACGGGCGGAGTACCTGGTGTCCGTGAAGCGTGGGCAGGGGTGAATTGTAGCGCCGTCCAGCGAGATCCTCCCGCCGCAGCACGCCGCGAGGGGCCTCGGACCTCGTGGAAGACGCCTGGCGGGAGAGTCGAGGACGCCTGCCGGAAGAATGGTAACGGTGGAAAGGGCTGACAAGTGAGTGAGATTCGGACGGCATCGACGCCCGGCGACCTGCTGGCGCTCGCGGTGAGGGTGGCCCGGGAGGCGGCGGCGACGGCTCGCCGCATGCGGGCCGAGGCGATCACGGACGTCGAGACCAAGAGCACCGATACCGATGTGGTAACAGCTGCCGACCGGGCCGTCGAGCGGCAGGTCATCGAGGCGCTCCGGGCCGCCCGCCCGGGTGACGGCGTGCTCGGCGAGGAGTACGGCGATTCGGCCTCACCCGAGCCGGAAGCCGGCCCGGAAGGCGGCCCGGAAGGCAGCGCCGTGCGGTGGGTCCTCGACCCGATCGACGGCACGGTCAACTACCTGTACGGGCTCCCGCAGTACGCGGTCTCGCTGGCGGCCGAGATCGACGGCGAGGCGGTCGCCGGCGTGGTGATCAACGCGGCCACCGGCGACGAGTGGACGGCCACCCGGGGCGGCGGGGCGTGGCGCGGCGACCGGCCGCTGCACCCGTCCACGCGGACCCGGCTCGACCAGTCACTGGTCGGCACCGGCTTCGGCTACGACGCCAAGCGACGGGCCCACCAGGGCGCGGTGGTGGCACAATTGATCACCCGTGTGCGTGACATCCGGCGGTTCGGCGCGGCGGCCCTCGACCTGTGCGCGGTGGCCGAGGGAACCCTCGACGCGTATTACGAGAAGGGTCTCAATCCCTGGGACCACGGGGCCGGCGGTCTGATCGCCACCGAGGCCGGGGCGATCGTCTCCGGTCTGCGGGGTGCGGCGCCCGGCGCGGACATGGTCGTGGCCGCTCCACCGGCGATCTTCGGCCCGCTGCACGACCTGCTGGTCGAGCTCGACGCCGACAACGGCCCGTAGAGCCTAGGAGTCGGCGTCCTTCTTCTTCGTGGCCGGCTTGGCGCAGGCGCCCGGCGGCACGGTCGGCTCGCCCACCGCGGCCAGCGACTGGTTGACCTCGGTGCTGGTGGCCAGCTGGCGGAAGTCTTTGCCGATCACGATGTCGATCGTGGCGCCCTTGCGCTTCGCGTCGTACTCCATCTTCGACTGATCGAGGAAGTATGCCCGCAGGAGCTGGGCCTTGCCGACCGCGTCGGGCCCGTACTTGATGTCGGCGATCCCGGAGTACCGGGTCTTGTTCTCGGCCGGCTTCTGGGTGGTGAACCGCCGGTTCTTGAACTCGGTGGTCACGCTGTCGGCCAGGCCCGGGGTCGTGGTGCCGTTGTAGATCTTGACGGTCACCTGGGCCGGGTCGTCGGGCAGTTCGATGTCGACCCGGGGCGCACCGGCCGGGCAACTGTCCCCCACGGGGTCGCCTTGCGTGTCCTTGGTCAGTGCCACGATGACGAGGACGACCGCGGCCACCACGAGCACGCCGACGACGACGAGTGCTCGGACGCGGGCAAAGCTCATGGGGCTGGCTCCAGGGTGGGATGTGACGAACTAGCCGGGCAACACCGGCGGGGACCTGTCGAGAGGTTAGCGTCTGTGCGCCAGGCACGCGGAAACAGGGAATAGTTCCGGCGCGCCGACGATGATCGAGTGGCTTGTGCCCCTACTTTGATGTCGCCTCGGTCACATCGGGAACAATGGGCGGCCTGATCGCGTACAACCCTGCCACAACAGCGGTAAGGTTCCGCGCTCGCCGGGGGCAGCTTGACTGTCAGAAATCGTCCAGCGGAACCGGGAACCGAAACCTCGTCCCTGGCGTTACTAACGCCAAGTGACACATCGATACAGGAGAGTGAAAACCGATGGCCACCGACTACGACGCCCCGCGTCGCGATGAGGTCGACCTCGGCGAGGACAGCCTCGAGGAGCTCAAGGCCCGCCGAGCCGACTCGCAGTCGGGTGCAGTTGACGTCGACGAGGTCGAGGTGGCGGAGAGCTTCGAGCTGCCCGGCGCCGATCTGGCCGACGAGGAACTGACCGTCAAGGTGCTGCCCATGCAGTCCGACGAGTTCCGCTGCGCCCGGTGTTTCCTGGTGCATCACCGCAGCCAACTGGCCGCGGAACGCAACGGGGAACTGATCTGCCGCGAGTGCGCCTGACCGGCGCCTCGCGGCAACGCGTCACCACCCGGCCGTGCCGATGACGGTCGGGCGTCCAGCCGTCCCCGGTGATTCCCGGTGCCGTTGAGGCCCGGTGTTTGACTGGAGGGCGGAACCGGGCATCTACCTGATGACCGGAGAGCGACGACGGGAGGACGACGATGGGCCACCCGGAACAACCGACCCCGAGCGGCACCGCCATGCCGCCGGAGGATTCATCCGCCGGAGATGAGCTCACCGCCGCCGTCCCAGAGCCGCTCGCCCAGCACGAAGCCGAAACCGACCAGGAAACCGAGCCGCTCACCCGGCAGGAAGCCGACGACGAGCTCGGCCGGACCGTCGCCGCGCTGACCGCCGACGACATCGAACCCGCCGGCCGCCGCAAGCTGCTCGTCCGCCTGGTCACCGACGTCCGCCGCCGCGGTCTCGGCCAGGTGTTCCGCCCCAAGGCCGCCCTGCGCTGGATGGCCGACGTGGTGGGTGACGTCGCCCCGCATGTGCCGGTGCGCGACCGCGAGACCCTGCTACGGCACTTCCCGGGCCTCGACGACGACGATCTCGCCGAGCGCCTGATCCGCAACGCCGCCCGCACCACCGCCGGGATCGGCGCCGCCGGAGGCGGCGTGGCCTCGGTCGAGTGGGTCGCGACGCCCACCCTGCTCTCCGCGCCGATCCTGCTGGCCGCCGAGACGATCGGGGTGGTCGCGGTCGAGATGAAGCTGATCGGCGAGCTGCACGAGGTCTACGGCCGGCCGGTGACCGGCGGCCCCGGCCAGCGCGCGGCCGCCCTGATCCAGGCCTGGTCGGGCCAGCGTGGGGTCAACCCGCTGGTGCCCGGCGTCGGCGTGGCCACCGTGCTGGGCACGGCCGCCCGCAAGGAACTCCAGGGCATGCTGCTGCGCCGTTTCGGGCGCAATCTGACCACGATGGGCCCGCTGCTCACCGGCGCCGCGGTGGCCGGCTATCTGAACCGCAGAGCGACCCGCAACCTGGGCGGCCACATCCAGGACGATCTCAAGAAGACGCGCCGTCGCGCACTCGGGAGCTGACCTCCAGCAGGACGGTCGCGAGCTCGACCGGCTTTCTGGTGCTGATCAGCCAATAGGGCGTGGGGTCGTCCGGGTCGTCGAGGAGCACCTGCACGGCCGGCCCGATCCACGGGCGCTGGATCACGAACGCGAGCGGGTGCGACCCGATGCCCAAGGCCTCCCGCTTGCCGCCCGCGTCGAGAGCGACCACGTCGGCGATCACCGACACGGGCAGGCGCGCGTCGTCGACGAGCAGCTCATCGTCGGTCACCGTGACGCTGATGCGGCTCACCCAGATCAGCCCGGCCACGGTCAGCGGGATCACCACGGCGAACGGCAGCCAGGTCGGGATGCTCGCGAAGCCCAGGGTGAACTCGATCGCGACGATGGCGTCGACCAGCAGCGCGGGCAGCCAGGACCACCAGGACAGCCGCAGCCGCTCGCGATAACGTGGCGGCGCGGTGATGCGGTCGGCGGGCACGGGTGTCACCCTGGAAGGGTACGGCGCGCCTCCGCGACCGAGCGCGGCAGGATGGCAGGGTAAGGCCCGCCCACCGGCCGCCTGCCCTTCGCCGTACGAGTGAGGACCAGCCCGACATGAGCGAACTCAGCATCCCGCTGCGCCGGCTCGACCCCGACCTGCCGCTGCCGTCCTACGCCCATCCGGGTGACGCCGGCGCCGACCTGGTCGCGGCCGAGGACACCGAGCTGCTCCCGGGGGCCCGCGCGGCGGTCCGCACCGGGGTCGCGCTGGCCATTCCGGACGGTTACGTCGGACTGGTCCATCCGCGGTCCGGTCTGGCGGCCCGGCTCGGTGTGACGGTGCTCAACGCGCCCGGTACGGTCGACGCCGGCTACCGCGGAGAGATCCTCGTCATCCTGGTCAACCACGATCGGGTCAACACGGTCAAGATTTCCCGGGGCGACCGCATCGCCCAGCTCGTCGTCCAGCGGGTCGAGCGCGCGGTCTTCCAGGTGGTCGACGAGCTCGACGACACCGTCCGCGGTGCCGGGGGGCACGGGTCGACCGGCGGGCACCACGCGCTGCCCGCGCAAGCGCAGACGCAGTCTTAGAAACGGAAGGTTGGGCAACGATGTTCTCCCGTAAGCGCGGCGGCCCGAAGCACGTGCGTCCGACCGACGCGCCGCCCTCCGAGGCGCTGAGGCACAGCCTCGCGGCCGACGACGAGGCGCCCGCGCCCGAGCACGGCCCCTACGACCAGCGGCACGCCCCCGAGGGTGTGCAGCGGCTCGACCTGGGCAGCCTGCTGATCCCGGCGATCGACGGCGTCGAGGTGCGGGTGCAGGCCAACCCGGAGGGTGTGGTCGAGCAGATCGTGCTGGTCGACGGCGAGAGCGCACTGCAGCTGGGCGTCTTCGCGGCGCCGAAGTCCGAGGGCATCTGGAACGAGGTGCGCGACGAGATCGCCGAGGCGATGGTCGCCGACGGGGTCGCCGCGCAGGAGGTCCAGGGGCCGTACGGGATCGAGCTGACCGCCCGCGTCACCACCCCCGAGGGCCCGGCCGACCTGCGTTTCGTCGGCGTGGACGGGCCGCGCTGGATGGTCCGGGCGCTGTTCCAGGGCCGGGCCGCGGCCGACCGGTCGAGCGAGGGCGCGCTGGGCCAGGTGATGAGCGGTCTGGTGGTCGTGCGGGACGAGGAGGCCCGCCCGGTGCGTGAGGCGCTGCCGCTGCGGCTGCCCAAGGACATGACCGAGCAGGCCCAGGAGGCTCAGGGGCAGCAGCAGCCCGCGCCGCCGGATGAATCGACGGCGTTCAACGGACGGAACCTGAACTAAGCTCGCGTGACAGAGGTCACCTGGGGTCTCTCCGGCGTACCGTGGTTGGACGGCATCCGCGCACACTTGCCGTCCACCGTCGGGGCGTTGATGAGAAGGGTTACGTGAGGTCATGACGACCGAGGAACGCACCGGACTGCGCAAATTCTTCGACCGGCTGACCGCGACCGACTCCGAGCTCGACGCGCAGGACCTGCAGCGCGAGAGCGCCAAGTGCGGCGCCGTGCCGGCCACCGCCTGCTCCCGCGGCCAGGTCGTTTCGGTGTCGGGGCGACTGCGCACCGTGGCGTACACTCCTCGGACGAACCTGCCCACCCTGGAGGCCGACCTCTGGGACGGCAGTGACGTGGTCACGCTGATCTTCCTGGGCCGCCGGTCGATCGCCGGCATCGAACCCGGGCGTCAGCTCACCGCGAAGGGCCGCATCGCGATCCGCGACGACCGCAAGGTGATCTACAACCCGTACTACGAGCTGGAGGCGCCCCGGTGACACCCGGCAGCGAGCCGCGCCACGTCGCGCACGAAACGGTCGAGGAACGGCTTGCCGGGGAGGTCGAGGAGCTCGAGGAGCGCGCGGCCGAGGTGATCGTCGAAGAGATGGATCTCCAGGCCGGGAAGGGGCCGCTCGAACGGGCCCAGCTCGAGAAGAACGCCGAGGACGACGAGGACGAACTGCCCTCGATGAGTGAGCAGATCGCCGAGCAGCTCGGTGGCGTCCGCGGCCTCGTCGAGTCGAGCGTGCCGGTCCTCGCGTTCGTCCTGTTCAACGTCGTGCTCAGCTCGGTGGCCCACCTCGACAAGCGCACCGCGCTGTACTGGGCGATCGCCGGGTCGGTGATCTCGGCGCTCGGCATCGGCGTCTACCGGCTCACCCGCCGTGAGCCGGTCCGGCACGCGGTCAACGGGCTGTTCGGCATCGCGGTCGGGGCGTACTTCGCCTGGCGCACCGGCAAGGCGGAAAACTTCTATCTGCCCGGCATCCTGATCACGTTCGCGCAGGCGGCGCTCTTCCTGATCTCCGCGGTGATCCGCAAGCCTCTGATCGGCTACGCCTGGGGCGTGATGGCGAACAAGGGCCACCAGGACTGGTTCGGTGACCGGCGGCTCTTTCGCACCTTCCAGTGGCTGACCATGGTCTGGGTGGTCTCGCTCTGCGTGCGGGCCGGCGTTCAGCTCTATCTGTGGTCGCAGCACGAGGCGAACGCGCTCGGCATCGTCCGCATCCTGATCAGCTGGCCGATCTATGCCGGCACCTTCGCCTATTCGGCGTGGGCCATCCACCGGGTGACCAGCACCGAGCGGGCCCCGGAGGAGCAAGAGCCCGCTCAGGCGTAGGCGTCAGCGCGGCTCGCGGCCCTCGCGGCCGAGCACGACCGCGCGGATCTGGTCCTCGACCTCGGACGTGCAGACGAAGATCAGCTCGTCGCCGGCCTCCAGCGGGTCGTCCGGCGTCGGCACGACCACGCGCTTGCCCCGCAGGATCGCCACCAGCGCCGCGTCGCGGGGCAACGGCACGGTCCGCACCGGCTTACCCTCGTATGGCGCGTGGCGGGGCAGCGTGATCTCGACCAGGTTGGCCTCGCCCTGGCGGAAGGTCATCAGGCGGACCAGGTCGCCGACCGTGACCGCCTCCTCGACCAGGGCCGCCATCAGGCGAGGCTTGCTGACCGAGACGTCGACGCCCCACTGCTCGGTGAAGAGCCACTCGTTCTCGGCCCGGTTGACCCGGGCGACCACCCGCGGCACCGCGAACTCGGTCTTGGCCAGCAGCGAGACGACCAGGTTGGCCTTGTCGTCGCCGGTGGCCGCCACGACCACGTCGCAGCCCGCCACGTCGGCCTCCTCGAGGCTGGTCAGCTCGCAGGCGTCGGCGAGCACCCATTCGGCCTCGGGCACCCGCTCCGGCCGCAGCTGGCGGGGCTGCCGCTCGATCAGCATGACCTGGTGGCCGTTGCCGATCAGCTCCTGCGCGATCGACCGGCCGACGTTGCCGGCCCCCGCGATGGCGATCCGCATGGTCAGTGCCCTTCTTTCTCGGCGCCCGCCGCGACGTCCAGCACATCGGCCACGGTGTCGTCGGTGACCAGCATGAAGACCTGGTCGCCGTCCTGGAACGCGGTCGACGGGGTGCCGAGCATGCCCATGCCGAAGCGCATCAGATAGGCCACCCGGGCGCCGGTGCTCTCCTCCAGCGACTTGATCGTCTTGCCGACCCAGTCGCTGTGCAGCGGCACCTCGACGATCGAGATCACGCTGGTCGGGTCGCGGAAGACCTCGACCGTGCCCTCGGGCACCAGCTGCCGCATCATGCGGTCGGCCGCCCAGCGGATGGTCGCCACGGTCGGGATGCCGAGCCGCTCGTAGACCAAGGCGCGGCGGGCGTCGTAGATGCGGGCGACGACGCGGGACACGCCGTACGTCTCGCGGGCCAGCCGGGCCGAGATGATGTTGGAGTTGTCGCCACTCGAGACGGCCGCGAAGGCGTCCGCACGCTCGATGCCGGCCGCGCGGAGCACGTCCCGGTCGAAGCCGACGCCGGTCACCGTGGTCCCGCTGAACTCGGCCGGGAGCCGGCGGAAGGCGTCGGCGTTCTGGTCGATCACCGCCACCGAATGGCCGCGTCCGTCGAGCTTCTGCGCCAGCGTCGAACCCAGCCGGCCGCAGCCCATGATCACCACGTGCAAGGTTCGCACCCTCTCGAATCCGTGCTCACATGAGGAGGGTCCCACGCCCCCGCGACGGGCGCCGACCGGGGCGGGATACGAGATGTGGCAACCGGCCGTAGTCTTGGCACTCGTGGTAAGTACGACCTCCCTCGCCAAGCGGCTGCTACTGGGCAGACCGTTCCGCTCCGACAAGCTGCAGCACACGCTGCTGCCCAAGCGGATCGCCCTGCCCGTGTTCGCCAGCGACGCTTTGTCGAGCGTGGCGTACGCACCGGACGAGATCCTGCTGACCCTCTCGATAGCCGGCGCCGGCGCCTTCACCATCTCCCCGTGGATCGCCCTGGCGGTCGCGGTCGTGATGTTGACCGTGGTGGCGAGCTACCGGCAGAACGTGCACGCTTATCCGTCCGGCGGCGGCGACTACGAGGTGGCCACGGTCAACCTCGGGCCGCGGGCCGGGCTCGGGGTGGCGAGCGCGCTGCTCGTCGACTACATCCTCACGGTCGCGGTCTCGAGCTCGCAGGGTGTCGCCCTGCTCGGGGCGATGTGGCCGTTCGCCGCCGACCACAAGGTCGAGTTCGCGGTCGGGGCGATCGCCGTCCTCACCGCGCTCAACCTGCGCGGCCTGCGCGAGGCCGGCACCGCCTTCGCCTTCCCGACCTACGCGTTCATCGTCGTGGTCGTGATCATGGTGGTGACCGGCCTGTTCCGCATCTTCGTGCTCGGCGACCACCTGCAGGCGGAGTCGGCCAACCTGGCGTTCACCGCCCAGCGCAGCAACCTGAGCAACTTCGCCTTCGGCTATCTGCTGTTGCGTACCTTCTCCTCGGGCTGTGCCGCGTTGACCGGCGTCGAGGCGATCTCCAACGGCGTGCCCGCGTTCAAGCCGCCGAAGAGCAAGAACGCGGCGACCACGCTGCTGCTGCTCGGCCTCGTCGCGATCACCATGCTGTTCGGCATCGTCGCCCTGGCCCGGCTCACCCACCTGAAGTTCTTCGATCCCGACCAGGATCCGGTGCTCGCCCAGCTGGCCAACGCCGTCTTCGGCCACGGGTCCTGGATGGCCCTGGCCGTGAGCGTCGTCGCGGCGCTGATCCTGTTCCTGGCCGCGAACACGGCGTTCAACGGGTTCCCGGTGCTCGGCTCGATCCTCGCCCAGGACCGCTACCTGCCCCGCCAACTGCACACGCGGGGCGACCGGCTGGCGTTCTCGAACGGCATCATCTTCCTGGCCGTTGCCGCCTGCACGCTGATCATCGCGTTCAACGCCCAGACCAGCCGGCTGATCCAGCTCTACATCGTGGGCGTGTTCGTGTCGTTCACGCTGTCGCAGGGCGGCATGATCCGGCACTGGAACCGGCTGCTGCGCACCCAGCGCGACCCGGCCCGGCGCCGCCAGATGATCCGCTCGCGGGCGATCAACGCGTTCGGCATGGGCCTCACCGGCGCCGTCCTGATCGTCGTGCTGATCACCAAGTTCCTGCTCGGCGCCTGGATCGCGATCGCCGCCATGATCGTGATCTACATCACCATGGTCGGCATCCACAAGCACTACACGAGCGTGTCCCGCGAGCTCGAGCCGACCGAGGAACGGCCGGTCCTGCCCTCCCGCAACCACGCCGTCGTGCTGGTCAGCAAGGTGCACATGCCGACCCTGCGGGCGGTCGCCTACGCCCAGGCGACCCGGCCCGACACGCTCACCGCGATCACGGTCAACGTCGACGACAAGGACACCCGGGCGATCCAGCAGGAGTGGGAACGCCGGCAGATCCCGGTGCCGCTGACCGTCATCGACTCGCCCTACCGCGAGATCACCCGCCCGATCATCGACTTCGTCAAGAGCATGCGCCGGGGCTCGCCGCGCGACGTGGTGACGGTCTTCGTGCCCGAATACGTGGTCGGCCGCTGGTGGGAGAACGTGCTGCACAACCAGAGCGCGCTGCGCATCAAGAGCCGGCTGCTGTTCGAGCCCGGCGTGATGGTCACCAGCGTGCCCTGGCAGCTTCGTTCCAGCCAGGACCGCAACCTCGACCGCCTCGACAACAACCTGCGCCGGGGCCCGGCGCGGGGCCCCCGCAACCGCGGCGGCGACAGCGCGCCTCAGAAGTCGCCGGCCCCGGACGGAGTCTCGTGACCTACCCCTACCCCTACCCGGACGACGACCTGGTCGAGGGCGACCGCGTCGAGCTCACGGTCGGCGCGCCGGCGCACGGCGGGCACTGCGTGGCCCGTCTCGGCGGCGAGCACGGCCGGGTCGTCTTCGTGCGCCACACGCTGCCCGGCGAGCGCATCACGGCCGAGGTCACCGAGGTGCACAAGGGCTACCTGCGGGCCGACGCGGTGGAGATCCACGAGCCGTCACCCGACCGGGTCGAGCCGCCGTGCCCGTTCGCGCATCCGGGTGGTTGCGGCGGCTGCGACCTGCAGCACGTCGCAAGCGACGCGCAATTGCGGTGGAAGAGCCAGGTGGTCAACGAACAGCTCCACCGCCTGGCCGGCCTCACCGACGATTCCGTACGCGTCGAGCCCCTCCCACCCGCAACGTCGCCTCCCGGGCCCGGCGACCCGGGGCCGTCCAGCCCCGGCACCGATTCGCACCCCGGCGGGGACAGCCCGCCCGCTCCAGCCGTGGCGCCGGGCACGGGCCCGGGCGCGCCGGTCGTGGCCGGTTCGGCGGGGGATGACGACCCGGCGCGGCTGCTGGGGTGGCGGAGCCGGGTGCGCTACGCGGTCGACGCGGCCGGGCGGGCGGGGCTTCTGCAGCACCGGTCGCGGCAGGTGGTGGCGATCGACCGCTGCCGGATCGCCCACCCGGCCATCCAGGAGCTCGACCTGCTTGCCCGCGAGTGGCCGGACGCCGACGCCGTCGAGGCTGTCGCCTCCAGCGGGGGCGACGTGGCGGTGCTCGCCCATCCGGCCGGACGTGGTGCGCTGCCCGCCGACGACCCGGTCGACGGTCCCGATCTCGGCAACGGTGCGCCGACTCTGCTGCAAGGGCCACCGGACGTGCGCGAACGTGCGGTCGGCCGGCTGTGGGGCGTACCGGTGGAAAGCTTCTGGCAGGGGCACCCGGCCGCCGCCGAGACGCTGACCGCGACCGTCCTGGAAATGCTCCGGCCGCAGGCCGGGGAGGTGTCGTGGGATCTCTACGGCGGGGCCGGACTCTTCGCGGCCGCGCTGGCGACGCGGACCGGGGCCCGCACCACCCTGGTCGAGTCGTCGCCGGCCGGCGTGAAAGCGGCCCGGGACAACCTGGCCGACCTGCCGGTCGAGGTCGTCGAGGCCCGGGTCGACGTCGCGTTGCGCCGCCGCCGGATCACCGCGCCGGTCGACCTCATCGTGCTCGACCCGCCGCGGGCCGGCGCCGGCGCCGTGGTGGTGAAGGCGATCGCCGCCGCCGGACCGCGGGCCGTGGCCTACGTGGCCTGCGACCCGGCGGCCCTGGCGCGCGACGTGGCGACCTTCCGGTCGCTGGGCTGGGAGATGAGCGAGATCCGGGCGTTCGACTGCTTCCCGATGACCCAGCACATCGAGTGCGTCGCTCTCCTGACCCCTAGGCGGTAGCCCGCTCGGCCGCCGCGACCGCGTTGCGGAACAGCATCGCGATCGTGGTCGGGCCGACCCCGCCGACCCGCGGGGTGATCGCGGAGGCGACCGTCTCGACCGACTCGTCGACGTCGGGCAGCAGGCGGCGGCCCTCGTAGCGCACGCCGGCCCCGACCACGACCGCGCCCGGCTTGACGTGCTCGGGCTGGATGATGCCGGGCACGCCGGCCGCGGCGATGAGGATCTCGGCCCGCCGGGTGTAGCGCGCCCAGTCCTTGACCCCGGTGTGCACGACGGTGACCGCGGCGTTGGCGGTCGGGCGCTTCTGGGTCAGCAGCATGGCCAGCGGCCGTCCCAGGGTGGCGCCCCGGCCGAGGATGACGACCTCGCGACCGGCGACCGGGATCTCGTAGTGGGCGAGCAGCGCCTCGATGCCGGCCGGGGTGTTGGGCAGCGGGCCGGGCAGGCCCAGCGCGAGGCGGCCCATGTTGAGCGGGTGCATGCCGTCGACGTCCTTGTCGGGGTCGAGGGTCATCAGCGCCGCGTCGTATTCCAGGTGGGCCGGGATCGGGTATTGGATCAGGACGCTGTGCACGTTCTTGTCGGCGTTGAAGTCGGCGATCACGGCGAGCAGGTCGTCCTGCTTAGCGTCGGCGGCCAGGTGCACGTGGGGCGAGTCGAAGCCGAGGGCGGCGGCCTGGCGCTGCTTGACCCGGATGTAGCCGGCGCTCGCGTCGTCGTCGCCGACCAGGATCGTGGCCAGGCTCGGGGTGACGCCGCGCTCGCGCAGCCGGGCCACCCGCTCGGAGACGTCGGCCAGCACCGCCTCGGCGACCGGGGCACCGGGCATCATGAGGGCAGAAGACATGCGCTCCTCCAACTGTCGGGAGCCCAGGCGGTCGACTCCCGATGACAGGCTCCCCGATGGTTGGGACCATCCTCGTGCCGCCAGTCGCGCGTGCCGCCAGGATATCCGGCTACCGATCGTGACCCACATCACGTGCATCGTCCGGGGAGCGCGATGTGCAGGTTGTGTGTAGGACCTCGCATCCGCCCTTCGTGCCGGATGCGCGCGCGCACCACGCCGATAGACTTTCCGCTCATGAGTGAATCTCCGTCTGCCTCGTCCGGCGTCCTGGCGAGCATCACTTCGCCCGGTGATCTCAAGCGCCTCACCCACGAGCAGCTGATTCTGCTGGCGGCCGAGATTCGTGACTTCCTGGTCGCCAAGGTCTCGCGCACCGGTGGCCACCTCGGGCCCAACCTCGGCGTGGTCGAGCTGACGCTGGCCATGCACCGGGTCTTCGACTCGCCCCGCGACCGGGTGCTGTTCGACACCGGCCACCAGGCGTACGTGCACAAGATCGTGACCGGCCGGCAGGAGGCCTTCGACCTGCTGCGCCAGCACGGCGGGCTCTCCGGCTACCCGAGCCGGGCCGAGAGCGAGCACGACCTGATCGAGAACTCGCACGCCTCGACCGCTCTGTCGTACGCCGACGGCCTGTCCAAGGCGTTCGCGTTGCGCGGCGAGGACCGGCACGTCGTGGCCCTGGTCGGTGACGGCGCGCTCACCGGCGGCATGTGCTGGGAGGCGCTCAACAACATCGCCGCGGCGAAGAACCGGCTGGTCATCGTCGTCAACGACAACGGCCGGTCGTACGCGCCGACCATCGGCGGACTGGCCGACCACCTCTCCACGCTGCGCCTCAACCCGGGCTACGAGCGGGTGCTCGACCTGGTCAAGGACGCCCTCGGCTCGACCCCGGTGGTCGGCAAGCCGGTCTACGAGGTGCTGCACGCGGTCAAGCGGGGCATCAAGGACGCGGTCAGCCCGCAGCCCATGTTCGAGGACCTCGGCCTCAAATACATCGGCCCGGTCGACGGTCACGACGTCGCCGCGATGGAGTCGGCGCTGCGCCGGGCCAAGGGCTTCAACGCCCCGGTCATCGTGCACGCGGTCACCCGCAAGGGGTACGGCTACCGCCCGGCCGAGCAGGACGAGGCCGACTGCCTGCACGGCCCGGGCGCGTTCGACCCGCAGACCGGCGTGCTGACGGCCAAGCCGTCGGTGAAGTGGACCAACGTGTTCGCCGACGAGTTGGTGCGGATCGCCGACGAGCGGCCGGACATCGTCGGCATCACCGCCGCGATGGGCGAGCCGACCGGCATCGCCGCACTCGCCAGGAAGTACCCCGGGCGGGCGTACGACGTGGGCATCGCCGAGCAACATGCCGTAACGAGTGCGGCCGGCCTGGCGATGGGCGGGCTGCACCCGGTCGTCGCGGTCTACGCGACCTTCCTCAACCGCGCGTTCGACCAGGTCCTGCTCGACGTCGCGATGCACGAGCTGCCGGTCACGTTCGTGCTCGACCGGGCCGGCATCACCGGCCCCGACGGCCCGAGTCACTACGGCATCTGGGACATGAGCGTCTTCGGGGTGGTGCCCGGGCTGTGCATCGCCGCCCCGCGTGACGCGGCCACGCTGCGCGAGGAGCTGCGCGAGGCGGTCGCGGTCGAGGACGGCCCGACGATCGTGCGGTTCCCGACCGGCTCGGTCGCGCCCGACATGCCGGCCGTACGCCGGGTGGGCGTGGTCGACGTGCTGCACGAGCATTCCCGCCCGGACGTCCTGCTGATCGCGATCGGCTCGTTCGC
Organism: Actinoplanes sp. NPDC051411; assembly: GCF_040682075.1. Taxonomy (NCBI): domain Bacteria; kingdom Bacillati; phylum Actinomycetota; class Actinomycetes; order Micromonosporales; family Micromonosporaceae; genus Actinoplanes; species Actinoplanes sp. NPDC051411. Next base: position 68,241 of record NZ_JBFBAD010000015.1, read on the forward strand.
CGGACTCGGCCTCGAGGTCGCCGACCGGCTGGCCGGCCAGGGCTACGGCGTGACCGTGGTCGACCCGCGCTGGGTGCGCCCGGTGCCGGTCGAGCTGGCCGGGCTGGCCGCCCAGCACCGCCTGGTCGTCACCGTGGAAGACGGGGTGCGCACGGGCGGGGTCGGCGAGGCGGTCGCGGCCGGCCTGCGCGACGCCCACGTCGACGTGCCGCTGCGGGCGATCGGTGTGCCGGCCGGCTTCCACCCGCACGGCACCCGGGCCGAGATCCTGGCCGGTCTCGGGCTGACCGCGCAGGACGTGGCCCGCGACGTCATCGAGTGGGTGTCGGGCCTGGACGCCACCGCGACCGGCGAGACGCAGCACGCGATCTGAGCTCTGCCATGTGAAAATTCGGCGAGGCCGTCCTAAAGGCTCCCTAAAGGGGCGCGCGGCGGGCGGCTTCGTTATCGTCTCGTTACCTTTAGGGCATGGACGTCGACGTCGCCAGCGCCCCGATCTTCATCGATCTCGGTTACGAACGCGGTGAACCGCCGACGTACGGATCGCCCGGATACTCGACGATGCCCCGGTGGGTCCCGGTCTCGATGCTCGCGGTCCTCGTGCTGCTCTTCGCCGGAGCGTCGGCCGGACCGGTCAAATCGCCGCTGTCCACCGTCTTCCAGCTCTCGGTCGGCCCGTCCGACGGCTACGCGCTGACCGAGAGAGGCAGCCTGCTCGCCCAGAGCTACGGCCAGCTCAGCTCCTACGACCTGCGCACCGGCCGGCTGAGCTGGGTGGCCGGCGAGTCGACGCCCTCCTACCGGCTGCGCACGGTCGGCAACCTGGTGCTGATGCGGCCGCTGGCGATCGGCGGCGGCGACCCCGGCACCACCGCGGTCTCGATCAACACCGGGGCCAACCGCTGGGCCCGCACCGGCAACGTGGTGACCGTGCCCGGCTCGACGACCCTGCTCGGCGTCAGCGGCCTCCGCAGCGTCACCACCGGCAACGTGCGGCGGGTGACCGGAACCGTCGACGCGATCGACCCGTACACCGGGGCCACCCTGTGGACGGTCGTGGTGCCCGGAACGGCCGTGCTGGTCGGGGTGCCGGGGCCGGGCGACGAGGGCGGCCGGATGCTGCTGATCCGCGACGACCAGACGGCCACGCTGCAAGACCTGAGCGACGGCTCGGTGCTGGCCGCCGGCAAGTTGCCGCAGGCCGACTACGGCACCGACAACCCGGTGGTGGCCGGCGGCGAGATCCTGCTGCGGCATCCGGGAGCGGTCAGCGCGGAGCTCTCGGCGTACGACCCGGCGACCCTCAAGCAGATCTGGACCATCCCGGTCGCGGGCACCTTCGCGGCCGAGTCCTGCGGAGACATCGCGTGCCTGATCAGCGCCCACGGGTTGATCGGCATCGACCCGGCGACCGGTGACCGGCTGTGGTCGCGGCCCGGCTGGTCGACCATCGAGCAGGAGGGGCGGGTGTTCGTCGCGTACGCCGGCGGGCAGAGCGCCGACAACCCGGTCGGTGTGGTCGACCCGGACACCGGCGCGATCCAGGTGCGGCTCAACGGGTGGCGGCCGGTGCCGGGAAGCGGCGGCGAGGACGCGCTGCTGGTGACACGGACCGGGGCCGCCGGAGCCCGTACCATGGTCGCCGTCGCCCGACCGGGTGACATGCAACCGCGCCTGCTGGCCCCGCTGCCGGCCGGCACCGGGGACTGTCAGGCGGCTCCCGGCCGGCTCGTCTGCCGCTCCATGTACGGGCAGCTGGTGATCTGGGCGTACGGAAAGGTTTGACCCTTGGCGCTGATCGAGCTGGACCTGACCGCCCAGCCCGGCCCCGTGCCCCCCTCGATCCCGCCCGCCCGGCGCTACCGGACTTCCGGCCTGGTCCTCGCCGTCGCCCTGGTCTTCGTGCTCGGCGGCGCCGGCGGGCCGGACACGCTGGGCTGGCGGTTTCTCGGCACCATCGCGTCGCCGCCGATCCCCGAGTCGCCGTTCCAGCTCGACGGCGACCGCGTCTACACCGCCGGCGGGCTCGGCGACCACCGCACGGTCAGCGCCTGGAGCCTGGCCAAGCCACCGGCCAAGCTGTGGAGCGTCGCGGTGCCGGCCCGCGAGATCGGCCCCGATCAGGTGGCCTACGGCGACGTGCGGGCCGCGACGGTCGGCGACGTCGTGCTGATCACCGACGGGCCGGAGACGACCGCGGTGGACGCCCGCACCGGCGCGGCCCGGTGGCACACCGCCATCGGCGTGCACCCGCTCACCGGCGGCCGGGTCGGCCTCGTGCAGGACCCGAAGTTCCGCGCCGGCACCGAGTACAACCAGGCCGGCGGCGCCCCCGGCGACCTCTACTTCAGTGCCACCGGCGTGCCGCACGACCAGCCGCCGGTCACGACCGAGTTCCGCGGCGTCGACCTGCGAACCGGCGCGACGGCGTGGACGGCCTCGGCGCCCGGCTCGGTGGTGTACTTCGACCATCCGTCCGGTGTGGTGGTGCTGGCGTCCGACCGGCTCACCCTGCTCTCGTCCACGACCGGCGCCGTCCGGCGCGCGATCGCCCTGCCCACGCTGGCCGGTCAGCAACCCCAGTCGGGACGCCTGATCGGCGACCTCGTGCTCGTCTCGTACGGTTCGGAGCACGGCGACGCCCGCAGCCTCGTCGCGTACTCGGTGCGCACATTTCAGCAGCTCTGGCGGGTGCCGCAGGCCAAGGAACTGGTCGACCCGGGCGTGTGCGCGGGCCTGGTCTGCGCCGACGCCGCGTCCGGAGTGTCGGTGCTCGACCCGGCGACCGGGCACACGCTCTGGCACGCCCCCGGCCTCGACCTGGTGCGAGTCGGCGCCGACGTGCTCGAGCAGGACACGGGCACCAGCGACGCGGTGCGGGTGGTCGACCCGGCCAACGGCGACGACGAGCTGTGGCTGAAGGGCTGGTCCAGCGACATCACGGCGGCCGACGGCAGCCCGCTGCTGCTGCGCCGCACCGACGACACCCGGGTCAGCATGTTCGCCCTGGTCGAGGACGATCCGGTCGCCCTGCGGCCGCTCGGGGCGACCCACGGCGTCGTCAGCGACTGCGCGACCGATTCGTCGTTTGTCGTCTGTCGTGGCACCGGAGTCCTTCAGGTTTTCTCCTACCGCGGGTGACAATTGGGTCTTCCGCACAGGTGGGAGTGCGGCGTGGCCAACACGATGATCGACCTCGGCGAGGCTTCCGCCGTTCCGGCGACCGAAGCCGGGCCGCCGGTGCCGTGGCGGGCCCTGCTCGGCACGCTCTCCGTCCTCCTGCTCGCCCTGACCGCCGGCAGCGCGGTGAGCACGCCCTTCCCGGCGGCCACGGTCATCCCGGCCCGCCTGGCCGACAGCACCTTCATCGACGGCGACCGCCTTTTCCTGGTCACCCGGGGCCTGATCAAGACCTACTCGCTGCCCGATGGGCACCTTCTCAGCCGTACGACCGTGGCCGTGACCGGCTCGGTCTCCAACGTCCTCGAGGCGGGCGACACCCTGGTCGTCTCCTACCAGATCGACCAGGACGGCGACCAGGGCACGGTGGCCGTGGTCGCCGGCACCGACCGGGTGCTCTGGCGGCGGCTCGACGGGCTCGCCGGCGCCTCCGGGCGGGCCGGGGTCGCGCTGCTCAGCACCGGCTACGGCGCCCGCAACCAGGCCGTCTGGCAGGCGGTCGACCTGCACACCGGCGCGCTGCGCTGGTCGACCACCCAGCCGGCCGACGGCTACACCATGGTCACCGGGCCGATCGACGAATATCCGCAGTGGTTCGTCACCGTCCAGGCCGACGGGCGGATCGAGACCCGCGACGCGCTGACCGGCCGGATCACCGCGACCCGGCACGGGCCGCCGATCGACCCGCACGCCAACTCGATCGTCTGGCCGGTCGGTGACCTCGCGATCATCGGCGGCCCGTCCGGCGGGGTGACCGCCTACCGGCTGCCCGGGCTCACGCCGGTCTGGAACACCCGGGTCGACCTGAGCCAGACCTGGATGCAGACCGACTGCGGGCTGGTGCTGTGCGCCTTCCGCCCGCAGCAGGGCATCGTGGTGCTCGACCCGGCCGACGGGCGGCTGCTCTGGGAGTCGAGGCGCTGGGCGTACGCCGAACCGGCCGGTCCCTACCTGGTCGCCGCGATGCTCAACCGGGATGGCGACGCCCCGGCCTACTGGGTGCTGGAACCGCGTACGGGCCGGGTGCTCGGGACCTTCGGCGGCTGGGACGTGGTCGCCTCCGACAGCGTGCAGCCGACGCTGTACGGCATTCACCTCGTACCCGGGCAGAACACCATCTTCTACGGCGCGCTCGATCCGGTGCGGCGCAGCGCGACGATCCTCGGCCGCGCCGAGGCGGTCAACGGCAACTGCCAGACCAGCGCCGACGCCCTCGTCTGCCGCCGCGCCGACGCCTCGGTCGGCATCTGGCAGCTTCGGTAGCCTTCCTCTTACGGCCTCTTCACACCTCGCCGACGAGGCTGTTCCGGTTGGTGGTCAAGAGGGGCCGGTCGGTAGTCAACGGAGGTCAGCGGTGCGCGTGCTGGTGGTGGAAGACGAGCGGAACCTCTGCGACGCGATCGCACGCGGTCTGCGGCGCAAGGGCATGGCGGTCGACGTGGCCTACGACGGACTGCAAGGCCACGAGATGGCGTACGTGACCAGGTACGACGTGGTGGTTCTCGACCGCGACCTGCCCGGCATGCACGGCGACGAGATCTGCGCCGCCCTGGTCGCCTCGGGCGCGCTCACCCGCGTGCTGATGCTCACCGCGAGCGGCACGGTGGCCGACCGGGTCGAGGGCCTCCAGCTCGGCGCCGACGACTACCTGGCCAAGCCATTCGCCTTCGAGGAGCTGGTCGCCCGGGTGCAGGCCCTCGGCCGGCGGGCCACCCCGGCCGCCCCGCCCGTGCTGACCGTCGGCAACCTGATCCTCGACCAGACCCGCCGCGTCGTCACCCGCGGGGGAGTGCCGGTCGACCTCACCAACAAGGAGTTCGGCGTTCTCGAGGAGCTGCTCAAGGCCCGCGGCGGCGTGGTGTCCAGCGAAGAACTGCTCGAACGGGTGTGGGACGCCAACACCGACCCGTTCACCACCACGGTGCGGGTCACCGTGATGACGCTGCGCAAAAAGGTCGGCGACCCGCCGCTGATCGAAACCGTGGTCGGGGCCGGCTATCGCGTCCCCGAACCGGTGGTCCTCTCATGACCGTCTACCTAGGACAAAGCCGGCGACGGTTCGAGCTCAGCCTCCGCCCCACCCTGCGGCTGCGGCTTACCCTGCTCAACGGCATCCTGCTCGTCGGGGCCGGCGCCATCCTGGTGCTGCTGGCCTGGCTGCTGGTCGGCGACGCGATGCACCCGGTCGACGCCCTCCGGCACGGCTCCACGGTCACCCTGGCCGACGGTTCCACCCGCGACGCGCTGTCCTGGCAGACCGGACTCGTCCACCGGGCGTCCCGCGAGGTGCTGGTCAAGGGCCTGGTCGCGCTGCTGGCGATCGGCATCATCGGCATCGCGGGGGCGTACGCGGTGGCCGGGCGGGCGCTCCGCCCGCTGCACCGGGTCACCCAGACCGCCCAGCGCCTCGGCGAGGAGACCCTCGACCAGCGCATCCGCTACTCGGGCGCCGACGACGAGGTGGCCGAACTGGCCCGCACGTTCGACGCGATGCTCGACCGGCTGGGCGGCGCGTTCGAGTCGCAGAAACGCTTCGTCGCCAACGCCTCCCACGAGCTGCGCACCCCGCTCGCCGTCATGCGCACCGAGATCGACGTGACCCTCAGCGACGACGAGGCCGACGTCGCCGAATACCGCCGCATGGCCCAGGTCGTGCGCAACGCCTCGGAACGGGCGAACGGCCTCGTCGACGCCCTGCTGGTGCTGGCCCGCTCGGAGGCCCAGTCCGGCCGCCGCCTGGTCCGCAAGGTCCCGGCCGACCTGGCAACGAGCGTCTACAACGCCCTCTCCGCGGTCAAGGCGGAGGCCGAGCGCCTCAAGCTCGACGTCACCACCGACCTCCAGCCGGCCCACGTGGTCGGCGACCCCAGCCTTCTCGACCGCCTGGCCGGCAACCTGATCGAAAACGCGATCCGCTACAACCACCTGCTCGGCAAGCTCTGGCTCCGCACCGAGTCGGTCGACGGCCAGGCCCGCCTGATCGTCGGCAACACCGGCTACGAGGTCGAACCGGCCGACGTGCCGGGCCTGTTCGAGCCGTTCCGCCGCGGCGGGTGGGAACGCACCGGCTCGCGCGGCTCGGGCCTGGGCCTGTCGATCGTCCGCGCGGTCTGCGACGCCCACGGCGGCACTGTTTCGGCGGTGGCCCAGGAGGGCGGCGGCCTGGAGGTCACGGTCGCCCTGCCGACCGCCGACACGACCCCGGTCGTGGCCGCCACGGCCAGCGTCCCCCGAGCCAAAAACCTGGGCATCGCGTGACCGCCCGCGTCAGTACCCTTCACCCATGAACGAATCGCTCCCGCGGCCGATCATCGCCGTCGCCAGTGGCAAGGGCGGCGTCGGAAAGTCGAGCGTCGCGGTCGCGCTCGGCCGTGCGCTGGCCGGGGCGGGCCGTCAGGTCGGGCTGGTCGACGCCGACATCGCCGGCCCCGACGTGCCGCGCATGCTCGGCCTGCGCCGCGACGTGCCCGCCAAGTCGATCACCCTGGCGCGGTGGCCGGGCGTCGGCCGGGGCGCTTCCGGCTCTTCCGGCTTTTCCAGGGCTTCCGGCGCCTCCAGGGCTTCCGGCGCCTCCGGGGCTTCCGGCGCCTCCGGGGCTTCCGGCGCCTCCGGGGCTTCCGGCGCTTCCGGGGCTTCCGGCGCTTCCGGCGCTTCCGGACTGGAGGCCATGGAGGTGGACGGCCTCAAGGTCGCGTCCGTCGGCTTCCTCATGGCCGGCAGCCAAGGGCTCGCGCTCGGATCCGACCTGGCCGACCTCATGCTCGGCCGACTGATCAAGGAAACCGACTGGGGCGACGTCGAGGTCCTCGTCGTCGACCTGCCGCCGGGCATCAGCTTCACCCAGCAGGGCGTGCTCTCCGGCGCCGGCAGGGTCGCGACGATCCTCGTGGTGACCCCGGCCGAGGTCTCCCACCAGGACACGAGCCGGGCCCTCAGCACGCTCCGCGAGGTGCGGACGCCGGTGCTGGGCGGGGTGGAGAACATGGCCTATTTCGAGTGCCCCTGCTGCGGCGAGAAGACCGACCTGCACGCGCCGGCTCCCGACGACCGCACCATCTGGGCCGACGGCGTCCCCCTGCTCGCCCGGCTCCCGTTCCGCCCCCGGGCGGCGATCGAGGCCGCCGACCTCGCCCCGGTTCTCGACGCGGTGGCGGCCCACATCGCCGCCTGACCCGGCCGGCGCCTCAGGCTCCCAGGTGACGGTGCAGGAACGCGGCGGTCGCGTCGGCCGCCCGTCCGACGTAGGGCTCCACGTCGTAGAGATCGATGTGCCGTTCGGCATCCAACCAGCGGATCTCCTTCGGCCCGGGCGCGGCGGTGTATACCGCCTCGGCCAGTTCCGGCGCACAGTAGGCGTCGGCCCGGCCATGCACGACCAACAGCGGCGTGGCCGAGAGCAGCGGGGCCGAGCCGAGTGCGTCGAAGGTCATGAGCGTATGCAGCGAGCCATAGGTGAGCCGGTTCTCCCAGTGCGCGGCGGCCGACCGCTCCGTGCCGTAGTAGGCGAACGGCTCGTCACCGCCCATCGCCGCGGGCGCGCCGCCGGCCGCGACCGCCGGAAGCTCCTCGTCGTAGCGCTCGAGGAATGAACCGAGCGCGCGCCGATAGCCATCGGGATCGCCGGCGCTGAAGCGGGCCGGGCTGTTGTACCCGCCCGCGATGCCGACGACCGCGCCGATCCTCGGGTCGGTGGCGGCCGCGCGGATCGCATAGCCGCCGCCCAGACAGATTCCGACCACGGCCACCCGGGCGGAATCCACGGCGGCGAGCAGACTCACCGCCGCCCGCAAGTCGGCGAGCTTGCCCTGGCTGTCCTCGTGGGCGCGCCGGCCGCCGCTCTCCCCGAAACCGCGATGGTCGAAGGCGAGCGTGGTCAGGCCGCGTTCGTGCAGGCGGGCCGCGTACCCGCCGACGACCTGCTCCTTGACCCCCGTCAACGGTCCGGTCAGGACGACCGCGGGCGCCCCTCGGCCGGCCACGGCGAGCTCACCGACCAGCGTTATGCCGTCGGCGGTGAAGGTGACTCGCTCTGCGTTGGACATGCCGGCCGGTTCCCCTCGACGTCTATCGTTGGCCCGACGCTAGGCCGGGCCGCGCTCGCCGAACAGAAGGCACTTCGGGGTGCCCTTGGTCCGCACTGTCTTCGGGAGGGCTCATGTCGCTGGTGATTCCGGACGTCCTCGAGGAGAGCTGCACGACGCGGCAGGCACTCGAACGGCTCGCTTCGAAGTGGCGGGTTCTCCTCATCTATGCGCTGCTCGCCGGCCCGCAACGGCACGCCGAGCTGCGGCGCCGGGTCGCGGGCATCACCCAGAAGGTCCTGACCGAGACCCTGCGCGACATGGAACGCGACGGGCTGGTGCAGCGCCGGGTCCTGAAGGAGACGCCGCCCCAGCACGTCGAATACTCACTGACCGCTCTCGGCAAGACGCTGCAGGAACCGCTGGCCGCCATCTGCGCCTGGGCAGCGGAGAACACTACGACCTGATCGCCCGCCGAGTCGGGCGTCGGTGGTCTGTGCGGCGGGGGAACAGGGCTCGGCGCTCGGCGCCCGGCGGCTCAGGCGGCGAGTTCGGTGTCGGTGGTCTGGGCGGCCTCGCGGCGGACCGAGCGCCAGCGGGACGGGCTGATGCCCAGTTCGGCGGCGAGTTCGGCCTCGGTGATCGCGGGGCGCTCGGCCTTGATGCGGGCGGCCAGCGCGACCGTCTCGGCCGGGGTCCGCCGGGAGCGGCCGGCCGGGGCATTCTTGGCCGGGGAGTCGGCGCGGCGTTGCGCCGGGACCGACCCTGTGTTGGTGCCGCCGCGGCCGTTGGCGGATGCACGGCCGTTGATGGCCGCGCCGCCGTTGGTAGCTCCACGGCCGTCGCCGGGTGCGCTTCCGTTGGCGCCGACGCGGCCGTTGGTGGGTGCGCCTCCGCTGGCGCTACTGCGGCTGTCGCCGGGTGCGCCTGCGTTGGCGGATGTGCGGCCGTTGGCCGGTGCGCCTGCGTTGGCGGATGTGCGGCCGTTGGCGGATGCTCCGAGGCTGCGGCCCAGGGACTGGGCGTTTCCGCCGCCGCGAGTGACTGTCGGGTTGAAGCCGGTCGTCGAGCGCGGCAGCGCCGTGGCCGCCTCGGCCAGAGCCGCGGCCGTGCTGCGCCGCAGCGGCGACGGCATCTCCACCGCCGACGAGCCGCCCTCAGACACGCGCGCCGACCCCGATCGGGCCGATCCCGCGCGGGCGGTCACGACCGGGTTGGCCCCGGTGCGGGCCGCGGCGGCCCGGATCAGGCCCGGGTCAGGCGACGGGGTGGAGGCCGGTTCCTCGGGGAAGGCGTCAACCATGATGTGCGAAACCTCGTCGCCGGGCTGGCCCAAGTGGGCGTCGGCGGCGCCCCTCGACGCGGCGGTAAGAGACGCGGCTGCAGGCGACTGGGGCGCCACGGCCGCGGCCGCCAGCTGCGAGGCCGGCGCCGCGGCGACTGGGGCTGCGGCGGCCGGGGCTGTGGCCGCTGGCGCTGCGGCGGCTGGCGCCACGGCGGCTGGGGCTGTCGCGGGCTGTTCCAGGGACGCGATGCGGCCACCGAGCTCGACCAGGCAGATGCTGGCGACGACGATCAGGCCGTCGACCGACAGGGGGAGGAGGTAGGGCGACGCCCCGGTCTCGCCGTAGCGGGCGGCCACGCCGGCCATGTGCCAGTACGAGACCCAGGCGGCGATGCTCGCGATGATGGCCGTGGCGATCAGGCGGGACGCGGCCAGGAAGCGGCGGCCGACCGGCACGCGGGAGATCAGCTCGACGGTGAGCAGCAGCGCGACCGGCGGCCACGCCGCGATCGCCTGGCTGATCGGGTTGTCCAGGGCGTGCAGGATGTTGGCCAGGACGGACGCGGCTACGCCCAGCAAGAGCGTGGCTCGTACCGCCCAGCGGATGCGACGCAGTTGCGGGAGTAGCACGGGGGACGCTCCTCGGCCGTCGGAATCTTTGGGCGGGCCCCATCCTGACGGCTGGACATGACAGAACCGCCCCCGGCCCGGAACCGTGACCGGTCCGTGCCGGGAGCGATGCGACCTTGTGACCGGGTCGCCCGGTGTGTCGGCTTGACCGCGCGTCGGCGCAGGTCACAGCCTCAGCGTGTCAGGACTTCTTCTCGACCTGGGCCCGCACGGTCGGGAACTCGGCCTTGGCCTTGCTCGCCGACTTGAAGTACCACACGATCAGGCCGAGGCTGTTGTCGTCGGCCCAGCTGCAGATCGCCGTGTCGATCGAGCTGGTGGTGGTGCTGCCGCACTTGGCCGAGCCGCCGAACGAGCCGGTCGACGCGTTCGTGATGTTGCTGATCTTGAGGCCGCTGATGCCGGCGCCGTAGAACAGCTGGTCGATCGCGTCGCTCGGGTTGTCGATCGGGGCCTGCGTCGCCGCGAGTGCCACGATGTTGCGCTTCGCGGTCGAGCCGTAGAGCGCGCCGACCGTCTTCGTCGAGTCGGGCACCAGGGCCAGGCTGCTCTTGAGCTGGCTGGCCGCGCTCGAGAACTGCGAGTCGGTCAGCTTGGGCCGGCCGCCGAGCGTCTTCGGCTCGACGATCGTGATCGACGCCGCGTTCTTGGTCGGCGGGGCCGACGGCTCGTCGGTCGGGTCGGTCGGGTCGGTCGGTCCGACCGGGGCGGTCGTGCCCGACGTGGTGACCGTGTCTTTGTCCTTGTTGGCGTTCTTGCCGACCAGCACGACCGCAATGATGCCGCCGACGCAGAGCACCAGCACGACCGCGACCGAAAGCAGCACGATCGGCAGCGTGCGGTTTTTCTTCGGCGGGGCCGGCGGCGGGAAACCGGGCGCCGCGTAGCCCGGCTGCTGGCCGTAGTCAGGCTGGCCGTACTGCGGCTGCTGACCGTAGTCGGGCTGGCCGTATTGCGGCTGCTGACCGTAGTCGGGCGCGCCGTAAGGCTGGGTCGGCGGATAACCCGGCGGCACCGAGGTCGGCACGTCAGGGTTGGGCTGGCCGGGATATGGCTGGCCCGGATATGGCTGGCCCGGATATGGCTGGCCGGAGGGCTGGCCCGGATATGGCTGGCCGGAGGAGGGTTGGCCCGGATAGGGCTGCTGGCCCTGATATGGCGGCTGCCCCGGGTAGGGCTGGCCGGAAGACGGCTGCTCGCCGTAGGGCGGGCCGGGGTATGGCGGCTGCGACATCAAGGCTCCAGTGATCGGGTACCAGGCGAAAGCCTATCGGCCGGTAGCTATCGACGAGGTCCCCCTAACGGCCGCCCCGTCCCGACAAATCATCGCGCACTACGACAACGCCCCGCGCCAACCGGCGCGGGGCGTCGAAGATCCGACTTTGATGAGGGAGAAATCACGCCGGGAGGTCGGCCACACCCTTGGCGAGGAACCGCTTCCCGGTCACCCGCTCGGAGGTTCCGCTACGGTCGAGGTACGGCGTGACTCCGCCGAGGTGGAACGGCCAGCCCGCGCCGAGAATCATGCACAGGTCGATGTCCTGGGCCTCGGCGACCACGCCTTCGTCGAGCATGAGACGGATCTCTTCGGCCAGCGCGTCGAGGGCGTTACGGCGTACGTCATCGGCGGTGAGCGCGGCGGAGCCGCCGTCGATGAGCTTGACCACCTCGGGGTTGATCTCGTCGTCGACCATGAGCGGAAGCCCGGCGTCGACGATCTTCTTCAGGTTGGGGCTGTCGCCGAACCGGTCCGAGAAGGCGCGGTGCAGCGTCTCGCCGACGTGGTAGGCGACGGCCGGCCCGACCAGCTGGAGCAGCGCGATCGGCCGCATCGGCAGGCCGAGCGGGTCGAGCGCCACGTCGACGACGTCGAGCGGGGTGCCGGCGTCGATCGCGTGGAAGACCTCGCTGGTGAACCGGGTGAGCAGGCGGTTGACCACGAACGCCGGGGCGTCCTTGACCAGCACCGACGACTTCTTCAGCTGCTTGCCGACCTCGAACGCGGTGGCCAGCGTGGCGTCGTCGGTCTGCTCGCCGCGGATGATCTCCAGCAGCGGGAGGACGGCGACCGGGTTGAAGAAGTGGAATCCCACCACTCGCGAAGGGTGCTCCAGGTCGGCCGCCATCTCGGTGATCGACAGCGAGCTGGTGTTGGTGGCCAGGATCGCCTCGGGCGAGACGATCTTCTCTATCTCGGCCCAGATCTGCTTTTTGAGGTCGAGGTTCTCGAACACGGCCTCGATCACGAAGTCGGCGTCGGCGAACCCGGACTTGTCGACCGAGCCGCTGATCAGGCCGCGCAACTTGGCCGCGGTGCCCTCGCTGATCCGGTTGCGCGAGGCGAGCTTGTCGATCTGGCCGATCACGTACGCGACGCCCTTGTCGACCCGCTCCTGGTCGAGGTCGGTCAGGATGACCGGCACCTCGAGCCGCCGCACGAACAGGGCCGCGAGCTGCGACGCCATCAGCCCGGCGCCGATGATGCCGACCTTGGTGACCTTGCGGGCGAGGCTCTTGTCGGGGACGCCGACCGGGCGCTTGGCCCGGCGCTGGACGAGGTCGAACGCGTACAGGCTGGCCCGCGACTCCTCGCCCATGAGCAGGTCGGCGAGGGCCTCGGTCTCCTGCTCGAAGTGCAGGCCGTCCTTGGCCGCGGCGAGCAGTTCGACCGCTTTGTTGGCCGACGGCACCGCGCCGTGCAGCCGCTCGTCGAGCTGCTGCTTGGCGAAGAACAGCACGCCGTCCCACATGTCCTTGTCGACCTCGGGCCGCGTGACCGTCGTCTCGCCGCGCACCACGCCCGCGGCCCACTCCAGCGAGCGCTCGAGGAAGTCGGCCGGCTCGAACAGCACGTCCGCCACGCCGAGCTCGAGCGCGTCGGAAGGGCGCAGCACCTTCTGGGTGAGCGGGTTCTGCAGGATGACCTGGGCCGCGCCGGGCGCACCGATCAGATTGGGGAGCAGCTGGCTGCCGCCCCAGCCGGGGATCAGGCCGATCGCGACCTCGGGCAGGCCGAGCGCGGCCGCCCCGCTGGAGACCGTCCGGTAGTGACAGTGCAGGGCGACCTCGAGGCCACCGCCGAGCGCCGCGCCGTTGACGAAGGCAAATGTCGGAATTTCGCTGTCGCGGAAGCGGGCAAAAACGGTGTGGCCGAGTTCGCCCAGCTCCAGGGCCTGCTCGCGGGTCGTCAAATAGGGAATGCCGGTGATGTCGGCACCGACGCAGAAGATGAACGGCTTGCCGGTGATGGCGATGAACGCCGGATTTCCGGCGGCGGCCACGTCGAAGGCCTCGTCGAGCGAGCGCAGCCCGGCCGGCCCGAAGCTGTTCGGCTTCTTGTAGTCGAAACCGTTGTCCAGCGTGATGATCGCGGCCTTGGAGGAGAGGCCGGGCACCTGGACGAATCGGACAAAAGCCTTGGTGACTACCTCGGTGGGGTGCTCGATCACTTCGACTCCCAGTTCGGGTTCTCCCAGATGACGGTCCCGCCCATGCCGATGCCGATGCACATGGCGGTGAGGCCGTAGCGGACCTCGGGGTGCTCGGCGAACTCCCGCGCCAGCTGGGTCATCAGCCGTACGCCGGAGGAGGCGAGCGGGTGCCCGATCGCGATCGCGCCGCCCCACGGGTTGACCCGCGGGTCGTCCTCGGCGATGCCGTAGTGGTCGAGGAACGCCAGCACCTGCACGGCGAACGCCTCGTTCAGCTCGAACAGGCCGATGTCGTCGATCGTGAGACCGGACTTCTTGAGCGCCTTCTCGGTCGACGGGATCGGGCCGTAGCCCATGATCTCCGGCTCGACGCCGACGAAGCCGTAGCTGACCATGCGCATGGCGACCGGCAGGCCGAGTTCCCGCGCCGTCGCCTCGTCGGCGAGCAGAGCCGCGGTGGCGCCGTCGTTGAGGCCGGCCGAGTTGCCCGCGGTCACCCGGCCGTGCGGGCGGAACGGCGTCTTCAGCGTGGCCAGCTTCTCCATCGAGGTCTCGCGCGGCGCCTCGTCGGCGGTCGCGAGACCCCAGCCTTCCTCGGCGCTGCGGATCGCCACCGGCACCAGGTCGGGCTGCAGCTTGCCGTCGGCGTACGCCTTGGCGGTCTTCAGCTGCGAGTTCAACCCGTAGCGGTCGACCCGTTCCTTGGTGATTTCGGGCAGGCGGTCGTGCAGGTTCTCCGCCGTCGACCCCATGACCAGCGCCGACGGGTCGACCAGCTTCTCGGCCAGGATCCGCGGGTTGGGGTCGACGCCCTCACCCATCGGATGCCGGCCCATGTGTTCGACGCCGCCGGCGATGGCGATGTCCATGGCCCCCATGGCGATGCCGCCGGCCACCGACGTCACCGCGGTCATCGCGCCGGCGCACATCCGGTCGATCGCATAGCCGGGAACGGTCTTGGGCAGCCCCGACAGCAGGGCCGCGGTGCGCCCGATGGTCAGTCCCTGGTCGCCGATCTGGGTGGTGGCCGCGATCGCGACGTCGTCCACCCGCTCCGGCGGAAGCTGCGGGTTACGGCGCAACAGCTCCCGGATGCAACGAATCACCAGATCATCGGCGCGGGTCTCGGCATACATGCCGCCCGCTTTGCCGAACGGTGTGCGGACGCCGTCAACGAAGACGACCTCACGTACTTCACGGGGCACAGCAAGCCTCCTTGCGGGCGAGCCCGACGGTGTGAGGGGAATGCTACTCGTCAGTAACTAGTGGGTGCCAGGCCCACCCGGAAACGTCACAAAGGCCAGGCCCCGACCTCATACCACCACGACCGCGGTCACCCGTTGGCCGTTAGGCCAAGCCCGAGCCGGGGACTCAAAAAGAAAGGCCCGGGGCACAAGCCCCGGACCTCGAACTCTCAACTCTGCGGATCGGGAAGAACCCGGGCCAGCCCGTCGGCGATCAACCCGACCTGCCAATTTCGAGCCCCGAACCCGCGCAACGTGTCACCCACGGTCTGGGCCGAGACCTCCTCCGGCGGCGACCAGGCCAGCCGCCGGATGAAATCGGGACTGATCAGATTTTCCGGCGGCAGCGTATGCGCCTCCGCGGTCGCCACGACCACCCCGCGGCAACGAGCCAGCCGGGCCGCCGCCACCGGATCCCGTTCGGCCCACCGATGCGGCGGCGGAGGCCCGTCGACCGGCTGATTCACCGGCAGCGCGTCATCGGGCAGCGCCCGCGCCTCATCCAGCGCGTCCAGCCACACCCGAGCCAGCCGGCGCACCGACCTCCCGCCGAAACCGGGGATGGCCAGCAGCGTCCGCTCGTCCTTCGGATCCGACTCGGCGGCCGCCACGATCGCCGAGTCGGGCAGCACCCGCCCGGGAGCGGAATCGCGCCGCGACGCCACACCGTCCCGCGCGTACCACAGAGATCGGACCCGCGACTGGGCCCGGGCGCCCCGCACCCGGTGGATGCCCGAGGTGCGGCGCCAGGGGTCGGGGCGCACGCGCGGAGGACGATCGGACCCCGCGACCAGGGCCGCGAACTCCTCGGCCGCCCAGGCGGCCTTCCCCTGCCGTTCCAACTCGCCGGCCAGCAGGTCACGCAGATCGGTCAGCAGTTCGACGTCGAGGGCCGCATAGGTCAGCCACGAGTCGGGAAGGGGACGCGTCGACCAGTCGGCCGCCGAATGGTGCTTCTCCAGCGAGAAGCCCAGCAGCTGCTCGGTCAGCGCGGCCAGGCCCACCCGCTCGAAGCCGGCCAGCCGGGCGGCCAGCTCGGTGTCGAACAGGCGACGCGGCTTCATGCCGATCTCGGCCAGGCAGGCGAGATCCTGGCTGGCCGCGTGCAGCACCCACTCCGTGTCGGCCAGGGCGGCGTCGAGGGTGCGCAGGTCATCGAGGGGCAAGGGGTCGATCAACACGGTCCCCGCGCCGGCCCGGCGCAACTGGACCAGATAGGCGCGCTGGGTATAGCGGTAGCCGGACGCTCGCTCGGCGTCCACGGCCACCGGTCCGCTGCCCGCGGCCATCTTGGCGACGACTTCGGCCAGCTCGGTCGCGGTCTCGACCGGGCGTGGAGTTCCCTCGCGGGGCGCGGTCAGCGGGACCGCGGTGGGGGCGGCAACGGCCTCGGGACCGCCAGACGTCGGGTCGGGCGGCACTGCGTGCGGTCCGTTCTCTACAGACTCCGGCGCGTCCCGACGGCTCAGGGGTGCTTCGTCGGTCACTCCGTAACCGTACGGGGGTACCGCCCCCACCGCGCGCAGCAGGCTCCCGGCGCGTCGGTTCTCGATCGACTCGGGACTTCCGGACGACCCGCGTTCAACCGAATGACACTGGCGTCCGTACTACCTCTCGCCAGCGCCGAGACCGGGAGGCCGTGCCGGATGACCACGACGTACGACCCGTTCGTTCCCGCTGGTGCGTCCGGGGAAGGCGGTTACGGCGGGCGGCGGCGCGCCGAGGAGCAGACCTGGACCGAGGACGAGCGCTGGGCTTCCGAAGATCAGCGCTGGAGTCAGCCGCCGGCCCAGGCCGGCGTTCCCACCGGTCACTGGACGGAAGACCCGCGGTGGTCGGGCGATGCGCGCCCGGCGCCGGCCCGTGCCGCGTACGCATCGACGTCCGGCTACCCCGTGGTCAGTGGCCTGCCGCCGGCCGTGGCGGCGAACCCGGCCGTCGCCGAGCGGCCGGGCCGGGGCTCGTGGGTACGCCCCGCGGTCGCCGGACTGGTCGCGGTGCTCGTTCTGGTGGCGGCCTGGCAGGCGTACCGGATCGAAGGAATGACCCGCGACAACCAGTCGCTGACCTCCGGGCTGAGTGCCGAGCGCGGCCGTACCGACCAGCTGGAGAAGCAGCTGGCCGGGGTCTTCGATCCCGAGGCGGTCTCGTCGAAGGTGCTGCCGAGCGTCTTCCGGGTGCGGGCCGGCGACTTCACCGGCACCGCGTTCTCGGTCGGTGACAAGGCGGCCGGCGGCAAGGCGAACCTGCTGACCAACTACCACGTGGTCGCCGAGATCTACTCCGACGGCGCCCGGAAGGTGACGCTGGAGCGCGGCAGCACGGTGATCGACGCGACGATCGTGAAGGTCGACAAGGGCAAGGATCTCGCGCTGCTCCAGGCCGGCCAGGGCATCAACCCGCTCGGCACGTCGGAGGGCCAGGTCAAGCCGGGCCAGCAGGTGGTCGTGGTCGGCGCGCCGCTCGGTCTGGACGACACGGTGACCAGCGGAGTGATCAGCGCCTACCGGCCGGACGACCCGGACGGCACGACGATCCAGTTCGACGCCGCGATCAATCCGGGCAACTCGGGTGGTCCGCTGGTCAACGCCGACCACGAGGTGGTCGGGGTGGCGACGGCGAAGGCGAAGGACGCCGAGGGCATCGGGCTGGCCATCCCGATCAAGACGGCCTGCGACACGTTTTCGGTCTGCTAGGTCGTTCTTCTAGTTTGCGGACGCCCGCTGGCGGTCGGCCAGATCGGTCACGCCCGGCGGAGGCAGGCCCGCGGTCGAGGCGAGCATCGCGCACCAGCCCAGCAGGTGCGTCTCGAGGCCGTCGGCGGTCGGCGTCCAGGACGCGCGCACCTCGAGGTCGGCCGTCGGTGCCGGCCCGGCCAGCTCACCGAACCGGGTCGAGGTGGTCTGGGTGATCGTGCCGCCGATCGCGGTGTAGGCCGCGGCTTGCTGATCGAGCGCGTCGGTGAGCCACGTCCAGGCCACCGCCGGCAGCAGCGGGTCGCCCGCCATGTCCGCCTCGAGCTCGGCCGTGACCAGCGTGACCAGCCGCAGGTTGCCGTGCCAGGCCTCGTGCCCGGCCGGGTCGTGCAGCAGGATCAACCGGCCGCCGGCCACCTCGTCGCCGCTGCGCAGCACGGTCGCGCTGAGCGCGAACGCCCACGGCGCCAGCTTCTGCGGGGCGGCGATCTCTTCGAGCAGGATCTCGGGGCGGGGTGCGGCCGCCCGCAGCCCGGCGACGGCGCGGGTGAACGCCTCGGGGACAGCGGAGGGGGACGCCATGAACGAAGCGTATGCCGCCAGACCCCAAGGTTCGTCGATCGCCGCGCGGAGTTGGAGCTGTGTTTTCTGGTTGCGCTCCGCAGCCGGCGATCGCCGGGTTTGCTCGTTGTGCCGCGCGTGAGGCCGGCGGCGGTTGCGACCGTGCGGGAGTGGCACGATGGCGCGGTGACTTTGGTGGAGGAATCTGCGTTTGTTAGGGCTTGCCGGGGGCTGGACGTGCCGCACACCCCGGTCTGGTTCATGCGGCAGGCCGGGCGGTCGCTGCCGGAGTACCGCAAGATCCGGGAGGGGATCGGCATGCTGGAGTCGTGCCGCCGGCCCGACCTGGTCACCGAGATCACCCTGCAGCCGGTACGCCGGCACCAGGTCGACGCCGCGGTTCTGTACAGCGACATCGTCGTACCTCTGGCCGCGGCCGGCATCGACCTCGACATCGTGCCCGGCACCGGCCCGGTGGTCGCCGAGCCGGTCCGCGCCGAGGCCGACCTGGCCCGCCTGCGGCCGATCACCGTCGAGGACGTGAGCTACGTCGACGCCGCGGTGCGGATGCTGGTCGGCGAGCTCGGCGCGACTCCGCTGATCGGTTTCGCGGGCGCCCCGTTCACCCTGGCCAGCTATCTGATCGAGGGCGGCCCGTCGCGCACGTACCTGAAGACCAAGGCGATGATGTACGGCGCGCCCGAGCTGTGGCACGCCCTGCTCGACCGGCTGGCCGACATCACCCTGGCGTTCCTGAAAATCCAGGTCGCGGCCGGGGTCAGCGCGGTCCAGCTGTTCGATTCGTGGGCCGGTGCGCTGTCGGAGGCCGACTACCGGCACTACGTGATGCCGCACTCGGCCAAGGTGCTCGGCGGCATGGCGGACGCCGGCGTCCCCCGCATCCACTTCGGGGTCGGCACCGGGGTGCTGCTCGGCGCGATGGGCGAGGCCGGGGCCGACGTGGTCGGTGTCGACTGGCGGACGCCGCTCGACGAGGCCGCGAAGAAGGTCGGCGTCGTTCAGGGCAACCTCGACCCGGCGGTCCTGTTCGCGGACTGGGCGGTCGTCGCCCGGGAGGCCCGCCGCGTGCTCGACCAGGGCCGCGCGGCGCCCGGCCACGTCTTCAACCTGGGTCACGGTGTGCTGCCCGAGACCGACCCCGAGGTCCTGACCCGGCTGGTCGCGCTGGTCCACGAGGAGTCCGCCCGCTGATCCGGGGGTCACAACCGTGCCACCCCGGTGGCCGGAAGGCGAACTCACCTGCAAGGGTTGAGAACGTGCGCAAGCGAGTCGCGATCATCGGTGGAGGCGTCGCAGGTCTGGCCGCCGCGGTGCGGCTGCGTGATCTGACACCGCCCAGCACCGAGCTGATCGTCTATGAGCAGTCCGGCGCCCTGGGGGGCAAGCTCCGCACGGGCCGGCTGGGCGGGGTGACGGCCGAGCGGGGCGCCGAGTCGTTCCTGATGTCGGCGCCCGACGGCAGCGAGTCGGCCGCCCTCGCGCTGGTGCGCCGGCTCGATCTCGAGGACGAGCTGCGGCATCCCGCGGCGATCCCGGCGGCGCTCGCGATCGGCGGCGACCTCGCGCGCATTCCGGGCGGGACCCTCATCGGCGTACCGGGGAATTTGGCCCAGGTGAGCAGCGTCGCCGAGCCGGCGACCGACCGTGACCGCGACGAAGGCCGTCCGCTGCTCGCCGCAGGCGAAGATGTCGCGGTCGGTGAGCTGGTCCGGGGGCGCTACGGCGACCAGGTCGTGGATCGCCTGGTCGACCCGCTCCTCGGCGGGGTCTATGCCGGCCGGGCCGACCAGCTGTCGCTCGCGGTGACCATTCCCCAGCTCGCCCGCACGGCCCGGGTCGAACACACTCTGCAAGCGGCGGTGCAGACCGCCCAGGCCGAGGCGGCGGCCCGGCGCGCTCCCGGCCGGCCGGTCTTCGGTGCCCTCGACGGCGGCATGAGTCGCCTGGTCGCCGCCGCCGCGGCGGCGAGCGGTGCGCGCATCTCTCTCGGCCTTCCCGTACGCGAGGTGGGCCGCACCCGGGACGGCTGGCGTCTCGTTCTGGGGGCCGCCCCGGCTCCCCAGATCGACGAGGTCGACGCGGTGGTGCTCGCGGTGCCGTCCCGGGCGGCGGCCAAGCTGCTGACCGGGGTCGCCCCCGAGGCGGCCGAGGCGGTCGGCGTGCTCGACTACGCGAGTGTGGCCCTGGTCGGCATGGCGTTCCCGGCCGGCACCGAGCTGCCCGAGCTGTCGGGTTTCCTGGTGCCGCCGAGCGAGGACACCCTGGTCAAGGCGGCCACCTTCGTCACCCGCAAGTGGTCGCACCTGGCCGGCCCCGGCGATCGGGTGCTGGTGCGGGCGTCGCTGGGCCGGGCCGGCGAGGCCGGGCGGCTGCAGTTCGACGACGCGGTGCTGCTCGAGCGGGCGCACCGCGAGCTGAGCGAGCTGACCGGTCGGCCGCTGCCGGCGCCGGAGGAGACGTTCCTGCAGCGCTGGGGCGGTGGCCTGCCGCAATACACGCCGGGCCACCTCGACCGGGTCGCGCGGGTGCGCGGGGCGCTGCCGGCCGGGCTGGCGATGGCCGGCGCGTCGCTCGACGGGGTCGGCATCCCGGCCTGCGTCGCCAGCGGGGAGCGGGCGGCGGAAGACGTACACAAAGTCCTTGAGGAGGCGGCATGAGCGAGGCGCAGAGCAACGCGGCGCGCATCAACGAGTTGAACGCGACGATCCGCTACACGATGTGGTCGGTCTTCCGGGCGTCGACGCCGCTGCCGTCGCTGCGCGACGGGCTCGCGGGTGAGGTCGACTCGCTCTTCGAGCAGCTGTCCGGCAAGGATGTGACCGTCCGCGGGACGTACGACGTGTCGGGTCTGCGGGCCGACGCGGACGTGATGATCTGGTGGCACTCCGGTTCGTCGGACGCGCTCCAGGAGGCGTACGGCCTGTTCCGCCGGACCGGCCTCGGCCGGCACCTGTCCCCGGTCTGGTCGCAGATGGCCCTGCACCGGCCGGCCGAGTTCAACAAGAGCCACCTGCCGGCGTTCCTGGGCGGCGAACCGGCCCGGGCCTACATCTGCGTCTACCCGTTCGTCCGGTCCTACGAGTGGTACCTGCTGCCCGACGAGGAGCGGCGCGGCATGCTGGCCGAGCACGGCAGGATGGCCCGCGGCTATCCCGACGTGCGGGCCAACACGGTGGCCTCGTTCGCGCTCGGCGACTACGAGTGGATGCTCGCCTTCGAGGGCGACGAGCTGCACCGCATCGTCGACCTGATGCGCGACCTGCGGGCTTCGACGGCCCGCCGGCACGTGCGCGAGGAGGTGCCGTTCTACACCGGCCGCCGCCGCTCGGTCAGTGAGCTGGTCGACGCACTTCCCTGAGCTGATCATTGGACCTGATCATCGGGACGTGGAGGATGCCGTCCTCCAGGAACTCGGGGCCGGAGGGCTCGTAGCCGTAGCGGGCGTAGAACGCGGTCAGGTGGGCCTGGGCGTCGAGCACGCTCGGACGGTTGCCGATGACCTCCAGCGCCTCGGCGAGGAGGCGGCCGGCCAGCCCGGCGCCCCGGGCCGTCTTGGCGGTCACCACCCGGCCCACCCGCTCGTGGCCGTCCTCGCGCAGGATGCGGAGATAGGCCCGCACGTCGCCGTCGCGTTCGAACCAGACGTGGCGGGTGCCCGGTTCGGTGTCGCGGCCGTCGATGTCGGCGTACGCGCATTCCTGCTCGACCACGAAGACCTCGCCGCGCAGCCTCAGGATCGCGTAGAGGGTGGTGGTGTCGAGGTCGCGGAAGGACGCGGTTCGCAGTTCGTCATGGGGTTGCGGGTGCACTCGCTCAGGGTATTCGGCCGCCCGTCACCCGTACCGGGTCCGGTGCGTTGTTGGGATGGAGGACTGATGATCAAGCGGAGCAGGCTCTTCGGCAACAAGACCCGAGTGACCTTCTGTCTGCCGGCCGAGGAGCCCGCCGGCACGGTCAGCGTGGTCGGCACGTTCAACGGCTGGGAGCCCGGCCGGCACGAGATGGTGCCCCGCCGCGACGGCACCCGGACGGTCAGCGTGACCCTGTCGCCGGGCCACTACTCGTTCCGATACCTGGCCACCGACGGCATCTGGCTCGACGACGACCAGGCCGGGAGCGAACTGCGCGTCTGACCCGGTGGCCCGTCTGACCCGGTGGCCCGTCTGACCCGGTGGCCCGTCTGGCCCGGCGGGTGGTCACCGTCGCCGCGCGTCTCCGTTTGTCTCACGCGGACTCACGAAAAACACGAATAAGTCCTCATTTTCGGCTTAATGTGAGGGCATGACCATGTACGAAGGCTCCTCCGACCTGCACAAGCGGGTCGAGCGGTACGAGGCCGCGCTCGACGAGATGCGGGCCGCCCAGCAGGAGATCAAGAACATCCTGCACGACCAGGTCCTGTACGACCGCTGGCAGCAGCTCGGAGCCGACCTCGGCTTCGTGGTCGCGGCGACCGCGGCGGCCGCCCACCAGCAGTCGCCGGACATGAACGGCCACTCGGTGCCCGCGTTGTCGGACACTTGGGCGGGTTGAGACACTCTGCCGCCGTCACCCCTCTGCCACCTGGGGTGGCGGCGGCGGAGCCGCTACCGTTGCGGCCATGTCCGTCGACACCCAGTACGAAGACCTGCTGCGCAAAGTCCTGACCAGCGGCATCGCCAAGAGCGACCGCACCGGCACCGGCACCGTGAGCCTGTTCGGCGAGCGCCTGCGCTACGACCTGTCCGAGGGCTTCCCGCTGATCACCACCAAGCGGGTGCACTTCAAGTCGATCGCGGTCGAGCTGCTCTGGTTCCTGCGGGGCGACAGCAACGTCGGCTGGATGCGCGACCAGGGCGTGACCATCTGGGACGAGTGGGCCGACGAGGCGGGCGAGCTCGGACCGGTCTACGGCGTGCAGTGGCGCTCCTGGCCGGCGCCGGACGGCGGCCACGTCGACCAGATCGGCGGCGTGCTCGAGACGCTCCGCAAGGACCCCGACTCGCGCCGCATGATCGTCTCGGCCTGGAACGTCGCCGACCTGCCGTCGATGGCGCTGGCGCCGTGCCACGCGATGTTCCAGTTCTACGTCGCCGACGGCAAGCTCAGCTGCCAGCTCTATCAGCGCAGCGCCGACCTCTTCCTCGGCGTGCCGTTCAACGTGGCCAGCTACGCGCTGCTCACGCAGATGATGGCGGCCCAGGTCGGGCTGGCCCCGGGCGACTTCATCTGGGTCGGCGGCGACTGCCACATCTACAACAACCACGTCGACCAGGTGAAGGAGCAGCTCGGGCGTCCGGCGTACGAGTTCCCGCGCCTGGAGATCGCCGACCGCCCGTCGCTGTTCGACTACCGCTACGAGGACTTCACCGTGGTGGGCTACCAGCACCACCCGGCGCTGAAGGCCCCGGTGGCGGTATGACCGCCTGCACCGAGCGGCACTCAGCCGCACCGAACGACGGCCTCGCAGGCGAGGGCCAGAAGGGCATGCCAGGGTGCTCAGTATGACCGCCTGCACCGAGCGGCACTCAGCCGCACCGAACGACGGCCTCGCAGGCGAGGGCCAGACTTGCATGCCCGGGTGCTCAGGGTGACCGTGCACATGATCTGGGCCGAGGCGCACGACCGGGTGATCGGAGCCGGCGGCACGATCCCGTGGCGCCTCCCGGAAGACCAGGCCAACTTCCGCGACCGCACGATGGGCGGCACGGTCGTGATGGGCCGCGCGACGTGGGACTCGCTGCCGCCCCGCTTCCGGCCGCTCGAGGGCCGGCGCAACGTGGTGCTGACCCGTGACCGCCGGTGGTCGGCCGACGGCGCGATCGTCGTGCACGATGCCGACGAGGTCGATCTCGCCGACGGCGAGATCTGGATCGGCGGCGGCGCCGCCGTTTACGAAGCCTTTCTCCCGAAAGCCGAGCACATTTTGCGTACGCGAGTCGACCTGGAAGTTAATGGCGGGGTACGTGCTCCTGAACTAACTTCAGAATGGGTGCTGACCAGCGACTCCGGGTGGCAGACTTCCCGAAGCGGGACTCGGTTCGTTATCGAAGAATTCACCCGTTCGAGCCTGCGAGGGCCGAAATGACCGGTTAGTTTGCTCGGCCGATGCCGTAAATCCTCACCCGGTCAGGATGAGGAAATAGGCGCGGTCCGACGCCGGAGGAAAAGAACTCACATGCCGCAGAGCTTCGCATCAGTGACCCTCTCGGTCGTCACTCCGATGTACAACGAGCGCGAAGCGGTCGACCACTTCGTGGGTCGCCTCCGCCCGGTGCTCGACGGCCTGGATGTGACGTACGAGGTCGTCGCGGTCGACGACGGGAGCCGCGACGCGACCGTGGCCCGGCTGGTCGAGCTGCGGCGGGACTGGCCCGAGCTCCGCGTGGTGGCGCTGCGGCGCAACGTGGGCCACCAGACCGCGCTGCAGGCCGGGCTGCGCAGCGCCCACGGCGACTACGTGGTGAGCATCGACGCCGACCTGCAGGACCCGCCCGAGGTGATCGGCGACATGCTGAGCACCGCCCGGGAGCAGAAGGTGGACGTCGTCTACGGCGTGCGCGGCGACCGCAGCACCGACACGGCGTTCAAGCGCAACACCGCCGGCATGTACTACTGGTTCATGCGCCGCCTGGTCGGTCCCTGGGTCAGCGACAACGCGGGCGACTTCCGGCTGATGAGCCGGGCCGTGGTCGACGTGCTCAACGAGCTTCCGGAGCAGCGCCCGGTCTATCGCCTGGTCGTGCCGTCGCTCGGCTTCTCGAGCGCCGAGGTGGCCTACACGCGGGCCGAGCGGGTGGCCGGCGAGACGAAGTATCCGCTGAGCAAGATGATCCGGCTGACGCTGGACAGCATCACCAGTTTCTCGGCCGCTCCGCTGCGTATCGCGACGTGGCTCGGCCTGTTCAGCTTCCTGCTCTGCCTGGCGCTGATCATCACCGGCGTGGCCGCCTGGGGCTTCGGCGCGGTCGTGCCCGGCTGGACCTCGCTCTACATCGCCGTGCTGCTGCTCGGCGGCGTCCAGTTGATCTGCCTCGGTCTGCTGGGCGAGTACATCGGCCGGATCTATGCCGCGACCCAGAACCGGCCGCAGTTCCTGGTCGCGATGGACACCCAGGACGAGCAGGCGCGTCAGATCGTCGACTCGGTGGAGTCGGTGGAACTGGCGGGTCGCCGGTAACGACCCGCCAGGCGGGACTTCCGTCCCGCTCGGGGCCCGGTCGGCTCAGGCCTTCGGGTCGAGCCGGATGGACAGGCTGTTCACGCAGTGCCGGGTGTTCTTGGCGGTCATGTGCTCACCGCGGAAGACGTGACCCAGGTGCGAGTCGCAGTTGGCGCAGCGGATCTCGGTGCGGATCATGCCGAGGCTGCTGTCCTCGATCTCGCGGATCGCGCCGGGGATCGCGTCGTCGAACGACGGCCACCCGCAGTGCGAGTCGAACTTGTCGTTACTCGGGTAGAGGGCGGCACCGCACGCGCGGCAGTTGTACATGCCCTCGGCCTTGGTGTCGACGTACTCCCCGGACCAGGCGGGCTCGGTGCCGGCCTGGCGGAGCACCCGGAACTCGGCCGGGGAAAGGCGGACCCGCCACTCGTCCTCGGTGGTGGGCAGGGTGGTCTCGTTTGCCATACCACGACCGTACGTCGATGAGCGCTGACGGACGACGAGTGCGGCGAACGACACAGCCGGGTCCGTTGGGACCCTTATGGAAGACGCATCGCCCGCCACATTCCGTCCCACCTGGCAGCAGGCGCTCGCCCGCGGCCTCTACCTCGGCGCCCTGATCGCGCTGGTCGGCCTCACCTCGCTGGCCCTGGCCACGGCGGCCGCGGTGACCTGGACCGGGGTGACGGCGCCACCGTCGTGGGTGTGGGCGGTGCTGGCGGCCGGGCCGCCCCTGGTCGGCGCGATGCTCGGGCCACCGGTCGGGCGGCGTACCGGCACCGAGATCTGTGCCGGGGGCATCCGCATCCACTCGATCTTCGCCGACGGGATCGCGCCCTGGAACCGGGTCGTCGACGTACGGGCCGAGCGGCGCGGCGCGCGGACCGTCGTCTCGGTCTATCTGGACTCGGGGGCGAGCCTGCAACTTCAGGCCCCCTACAGCGGCGAGTTGTTCGCGGCGGATCCCCATTTCGAGAGCAAAATGTTCGCTTTGTCCCATCTGTGGCGTAGTCACCGTTTCGGTGGTCTTCCGGGATGATGACCCGCCGAGCGGTCTTAACGGGTAAATCGGGCAATCCACGCTAAGCTCGCCTCTCGGACCAGGAACCGACGCAACAGAACGGATACTCCTCATGAGCCTCACTCGCCGGATGATCGCCGCCGGACTGCCGGCGGCCGGCGTGACCGTCCTCGCCGCGCTGGCCTTCTCCGGGGCACCGGCCATGGCCTCCCCGACCGACGTGGCGGGCCTCCGCCCGGTCGCCATGGCCACGCCGTGCTCCGGCGGCTACCGGGGCGGCTGTGCCCAGGGCTACGGCAACGAGACGCCGGCCGGCACGCTGCCGACCACGACCGCCCCGGCGCCGGCCCACACCGGGACGCCGACCACGACCTCGCCCGCCACCACACACACCCGTGGGCACGGCGGCTACGGCGGCGTCTCGCCGGCCACCACGCCGCCCACCACGACGCCGACCGGCCACGCCAACACGGTGCCGCCGGGCGGGGTCAGCCCGAGCACGGCCACCCCGGCGCCGGCCGTCACCAAGCCCGGCGGCGGAGTCAGCGCGGGCAGCGCCCTGCCCGTCACCGGAGCGCCGACCGGTGCCCTCGCCTCGATCGGCGGCCTCATGCTCGCCGCGGGCGCGGCCTCGGTCTGGTACACGCGGCGGCGGCGCAACGCCTGATCGCGTACGCCCTGAAAGGCCGCCTGGATCCCTCCAGGCGGCCTTCTTTGTGGCTAGGGTTCGCATCATGCCGAAAGCCGCAGCCGAGGAAATCGAGATCGCCGGGCACACGGTCCGGCTGACCAGCCCCGACAAGATGGTCTTCCCGGGCCCGGGCTACACCAAGCGCGACGTCTTCGACTACTACCGGTCGGTCGGCGACGGCATCATGCGCGCGCTGGGCCGCCGCCCGACCACCCTGCAGCGCTTCCCGGACGGCATCGAAGGCGAGATGTTCTTCCAGAAGCGCATCCCCACCCGCGGCGTCCCCGACTGGATCCAGACGGCGACGATCAAGTTCCCGAGCATGCGTACGGCCCAGGAGCTCTGCCCGGCCGACCTCGCCCACGTCGCCTGGGCGGCCCAGATGGGCACGATCGTCTTCCACCCGTGGCCGGTCCGCGGCGACGCCCCCGACAACCCCGACGAACTGCGCATCGACCTCGACCCGCAGCCCGGCACCCACTTCAGCGACGTGATCAGCACCGCCCAGGTGGTGCGCGAGGTGCTGTCCGACCTGGGCTGGGCCGGCTTTCCGAAGACCTCCGGCGGCCGGGGCGCCCACGTCTACATCCGCATCGCTCCGCAGTGGTCGTTCGTCGAGGTGCGGCGGGCGGCGATCGCGCTGGCCCGCGCGGTCGAACGGCGCCGGCCCGACCACATCACCACCGCGTGGTGGAAGGAGGAGCGCGGCGAGAAGGTGTTCCTCGACTACAACCAGACCGCCCGCGACCGCACGATCGCCTGCGCCTATTCACTGCGGGCCAACGGCCGCGCCACGGCGTCGGCCCCGGTCACCTGGGACGAACTGCCCGACGTCGAGCCGGACGACTTCGACCTGCGCACGATGCCGGCCCGCTTCGCCAAGATCGGCGACCCCCACGCGGCGATCGACGACGTGGCCCACGACATCACCCCGCTGCTGGAATGGTCGGAGCGCGACGAGAAGGCGGGGCTGGGCGACATGCCCTATCCGCCCGACCACCCGAAGATGCCGGGCGAGCCGCCCCGCGTGCAGCCGAGCAAGATGAACAAGGCCAACTGGGACAACGGCGAAGCCTGAGTTTCCCGGTCCCGTCGCGGCCCAGGCTGGGCGGCGTGTGCCCGGGGAACCACGGCACGACCGTCCACGGCCACGGGTGCCCGGGTCAGTCGGTGAGGACGGGGGCGAGGCGGGCGGCCAGGGTCTGGTCGACGAGCGTGAGTTCCGCGAGCAGTGAGCTTGTGGCCGCGCTGAGAGCGCGGGTCAGTTCGGCTTGGTTGAGCGCGTGGACCAGCGTGGCGGTCAGCGGTGTCGTCACGTCGGCCGGGAGCAGGTGGGCGCCCTTGGCGTAGGCGGTCGGGTGGCCCAGGCGCAGGCAGGCCAGGGCGAGGATCTCGCCGCGCAGGGCGCTGATCCACTGTTCGGCCTGCCACCAGCGGTGGCGACGGATGCACACGCGCGCGTGCAGGGCGTGATGCCAGGCCCGGCCGGTCAGTTCCCGGCGGCTCGGCGACGGGGCGTCCGCCCGGGGTGCGGGATGCCCGAAGACGGTCCGCCAACTTGGGCCGTTCGGGCCGAACTCGGCCGCGGGCCCGAACGCGAGGTCGACTTCGAGCCCGCTGGGCAGGAGGAACACGCGGTAGACCGCCGAGCTGGCCGGCAGGTCCCAGTGGTGGATCGCGGCGAAGTCGTGGTGGAGCAGATCGGTCCAGCGGCGCATCGTGGCCTCGAGCGGGCCGTCGACGCCGAACACCAAGTCGATGTCCGACCAGCGATCGCCGCCGTCGACCGCCTGCGAACCGGTGACGGCGGCGCCGATTATGGCGGAGTCGGCCTCGGCCAAGGCCAGGAGCCGGTCGCGGATGGAGTCGCGCTCCTCGATGGTGAACACTGCGCCAACCTAGTGGCTTGCCGTGTGGATTCGCGGGAGCCCGGTTTGGGGCGCAACCATTTACGCAGGTCGCCCGGGTGGGGTGAGCGGTCTGGGCGCGCCAGCGCCCTGCTCGCCCCGGCCGGGCCCTCGGCGTGAGCGGCGGTCCGCACCACCCGCCCCGCTACGACATCCGGTTCTTGATCTTTGTGGGCGGGGCTTCCGAAAAGGCGAAGTAGCGGCAGACTGGGCGGATGGAATTGCCGCTGAATCCGCCGGTCAAGCCGATGCTCGCGAAGCCGGTCGCCGAGATCCCGGCCGGGCAGGTCTATGAGCCCAAGTGGGACGGGTTCCGGTCGATCATCTTCCGGGACGGTGACGAGGTCGAGATCGGCAGCCGGAACGAGAAGCCGATGACGCGCTATTTTCCCGAGGTCGTCGAGGCGATCAAGGCCAACTTCCCGGATCGGGCCGTCATCGACGGCGAGGTGATCGTGGCCGACACCGGGCGGAACACGCTCGACTTCGAAGCCCTGCAGCAGCGCATCCACCCGGCGGCGAGCCGGGTCAAGCTGCTCAGTGAGCAGACGCCGGCCGGGTTCGTGGCGTTCGACCTGCTGGCGCTGGGTGACGAGGATCTGACCGAGCGGCCGTTCGCGGAGCGGCGGGCGCGGCTGGTCGACGTTTTGAAAGGCGCACAACCGCCGATCTATGTCACGCCGGCGACCGAGGATCTCGACACGGCGAGAAGGTGGTTCGCCGAGTTCGAGGGGGCCGGGCTCGACGGGCTGATCGCCAAGGGGAAGGACCTCACCTATCAGCCCGACAAGCGGGTGATGGCGAAGATCAAGCACAAGCGGACGGCCGACTGCGTGGTCGCCGGCTACCGGCTGCACAAGTCGGGTGACGACCGGATCGGGTCGCTGCTGCTGGGGCTCTATGACGAGCGCGACGTGCTGGCCTCGGTCGGAGTGATCGGCTCGTTCTCGATGGCGGTGCGCCAGGAGCTGTTCCAGGAGATGCAGCCGCTGGTGACCTCCTTCGAGGGGCACCCGTGGAACTGGGCGGCCCACGAGGGCGGCGAGCGCACCCCGCGCAAGAACGAGATGAGCCGGTGGAACAACGGCAAGGATCTCTCGTTCATCCCGCTGCGGCCGGAGCGGGTGGTCGAGGTGCGCTACGACTACATGGAGGGCGTCCGGTTCCGGCACACCGCCCAGTTCGAGCGGTGGCGGCCCGACCGTGATCCGCACTCCTGCACCTACGACCAGCTCGAACGTCCGGTGCAGTTCAATCTGGCCGAGGTTCTGACCAGCCGCTGAGGAAGGCACTCAGGCGGACCGGCTAGCCTCGTGCCGAGTCAATGTCGTCGAAAGGCTCCGCCCGTGCCGCGTCTCGCCCGACTGGTCGTCGCCCTCCCCGTCGCGATGGTGGTCGCGCTGGCCGGTTGCACTGTTCCGTCGTTCGCCCCGTCCGGCGGCGGAGCCGTCTCCGGGCAAAGCCCGCAGTCGTCAACCAAATGGACGCCGTGTCCGGACATTCCCCGAGATCTCGTCGGCCAAGGCGCCTCGGGCATGGAATACGACTGCACGTCGGTGCCGGTCCCCGAAGACTGGAACAACCCGGGCGCCGGGCAGAAGTTCAACATCGCGATGATCCGGGTGCGGTCGAAGAAGCAGCACGACCGGCTCGGGTCGCTGCTGATCAACCCGGGTGGCCCGGGCGGCTCCGGCATCGACACCGCGATCTACCTGTCGTTCGGCCAGACCCTGGGCGGCCTGCCGACCGAGGTCACCGACCGGTTCGACATCATCGGCTTCGACCCGCGCGGCGTCGGCCGGTCCGACCCGATCAAGTGCATCAGCGACAGCGACCAGGACGCCAGCTTCTCGGCCGTGCCCGATCCGGTCAGCCAGGCCGACTTCGACTCCTATGTGGCGCTCAACAAGAAGATCGCCACCGAGTGCGGCCAGAAATACGGCTCCGAGCTGCCGTTCTTCTCGACCGAGCAGGCGGCCAAGGACATGGACTCGCTGCGGGCCGCGGTCGGCGACCCCAAGCTGAGCTACCTCGGCTTCTCGTACGGCACGCTGCTCGGCGCGACCTACGCCCAGCTGTTCCCGACCAAGATCCGGGCGATGGTGCTGGACGGCGCGATCGACCCCAAGCAGAGCTATGTCACGAGCTCCGAGGTGCAGGCCAAGGGCTTCGAGCGGGCGTTCTCCAACTTCGCCGCGTGGTGCAGGAAGACGCCGGCCGACTGCCCGATCGCCCCCGACGCCCACAAGGCGGTCACCGACGCGCTCGCCAAGGCCGCGAAAAACCCGGTGCCGGGCGCCGACGGTCGCAAGGCCACCCCGGGCTGGATCTTCGTCGCGGTGATCTCGTCGCTCTACAGCGAAAACGAATGGCGGACCCTGGCCAACGCGGTCGCCAACCTGCAGCAGGGCGACGCCAAAGGCATCTTCACGCTGGCCGATCAATACGCCGAGCGCGACCCCAACGGCCACTACAGCAACCTGTTCGACGCCAACCTGGCGGTCAACTGCGCCGACACCGACGCCGCGCCGTCGGTCGACGAGGTGCGCAAACTGCAGGGCGAGTGGCGCCAGAAATACCCGCTGTTCGGCGGCTCGCTCGCGGTCGGCATGCTCCCGTGCACGTTCTGGCCCGGCAAGCGCGACCCCTACCCGGCCGGTGCGGCCACGGGCGCCCCGCCGATCGTCGTGGTCGGCACGACCGGCGACCCGGCGACCCCCTACGAAAACACCGCCGACCTGGCCGGCATGCTCGGCGTCGGCCACGTGCTGACCTGGGAGGGCGAGGGCCACACGGCCTACCCCAACACCACCTGCATCGTCTCGGCGGTCGACAGATACCTGCTCAACCTGACGGTCCCGCAGGAGGGCCTCCGGTGCCCACCGAAGTGACCTTCCGGACGGCCGTCATCGCCGACCTCCCCGCGATCATGGCGCTGCTGGCGGACGACGACATCGCCCGGGCCCGCGGCGGCTACGACGGCGAGCTGCCGTCCGAAGCCTTCGCCGAGATCGACGCCGACCCCCGCAACGAGCTGGTCGTCGCCATCTCCGGCCGCATGATCGTCGGCACCTGCCAGCTGACCTTCATCCCCGGCCTCAGCCGGGGCGGCGCCGAACGCATGACGATCGAGGCGGTCCGGGTGCGGTCCGACCTCCGGGGCGCCGGCATCGGCCGGCGCATGATGGCGTACGCGCTGGGCCGCGCCCGAGCCCGCGGTTGCGCCGTCGCCCAGCTCACGACCGACAAGCGCCGAGCCGAGGCGCATCGCTTCTACGAGTCGCTCGGCTTCGTCGCCAGCCACGAGGGCATGAAGCTCGCCCTCTAGAGAGTCGATCAGATCCAGTCGGGCAGCGAGGCGTCGCGGTAGCGGGCCCCGAAACCGCCGTCGGGCAGGATCTCGTGGATGGCGGCAAGATCCTTGTCGGTG
Source organism: Actinoplanes sp. NPDC051411 (assembly GCF_040682075.1). Lineage (NCBI taxonomy): Bacteria > Bacillati > Actinomycetota > Actinomycetes > Micromonosporales > Micromonosporaceae > Actinoplanes > Actinoplanes sp. NPDC051411. The sequence goes on from NZ_JBFBAD010000015.1 coordinate 100,503, forward strand.
AGCTCGAGGTCGGCCGCGGCGGCGTCCTCCTCGACCCGGCGGACGCTGCGCGTGCCCGGGATCGGCACGACGTGGTCGCCCCGGGTGAGCAGCCAGGCGAGGGCGACCGTCGCGTCCTTGGCGGCGGCGAGCTCTCCGAGCCGGCGGACGGCGTCGAGGTTCTTCTCGTAGTTGCCGGGCTGCCAGCGCGGGTCGGTGCGGCGCATGTCGCTCTCGTCGAACGACTCGGCCGGGCGCGCGGCGCCGGTGATGAAGCCACGGCCGAGCGGCGAATAGGCGCCGGCGTCGATGAACTCCTTGACCGTGCCCGCCACATCCTCGATCGGCACGGTCGGGTCGACCCGGTGCTGATAGAGCACGTCGATCGTGTCGATGCCCAGGTAGCGCAGGCTGTTGTCGACGACCTCGCGGATGTGGCCGGGCCGGCTGTCGAAACCGTACGACCGGGTGAAGCCGAACTTGGTGGCGATCACGATGTCGTCGCGGAAGTCCCTTCACCGCCCGGCCCACGACCTTCTCGTTCTCGCCCCAGCCGTACAGCTCGGCGGTGTCGAAGAAGGATCCTGATGTTCGTCAACCAGATCGCGATGTCGTGGGCCGGCCAGTTCGACCTCGCCCGGCCGCCGACCGCGACTCCTTCCTGGCCGCCCGCCGCGCGGCCGCCGTCGCGGCGGTCGAGCGACTTTTCCCCGCGGAGGACGCTAGGGTTTCGCCGTGAGTGTCGACGTCGAGGTCGTGCGGTCGGTCGATGACGAGCTGGTGCGGGCGTTCGGACGCCTGCTGCCCCAGTTGTCGCGGTCGGCGAAGCCGGTCGACTCGTCGGTGCTGGAAAAGCTGGTGAGCTGGCCCGGCAACCATCTTCTGGTCGCCCGCGTGAACGGCGAGATCCTCGGCACGCTGACACTGGTGACCTTTCCGATTCCGACCGGCCTGCGCGCGTGGATCGAGGACGTCGTCGTCGACGAGGCCGCGCGCGGGCACGGCGTCGGAGCGGTGCTGACCCGGGAGGCGGTGCGGCTCGCCCGGGAGGCCGGGGCGCGTACGGTCGACCTGACCTCCCGCCCGTCCCGCGAGGCGGCCAACCGGCTCTACGAGCGACTGGGCTTCCGGACGCGCGACTCGAAGGTCTACCGGTTCGTGGCCGACATGAACTGACCGGCCGGGAGTCGGCTCTCAGTGGACGAGCAGGGCTACCAGTCGGTCCAGCTCGGCGCTCGGTTCGGCGGCCAGGCCCATGTGCACCGGGCCGGCGCGGAGCACGGTGCTGCGGGGCGCGACCAGCCAGCGGAAGCGTTCGCCCGGGCGCATGTCGGCCGCCGCGCCCGCACCCCGGCACGTGGCCTCCCACGACGAGAGGGCGGTGCGCAGGGCGGCGGCGTCGGCGTTCGGGTCGAGGGCGTGCAGCCGGTCCTCGTGCAGATGGGTGCGGGCGGCCAGGAAGTCGCGGGCCTGCGAATAGAGCATGACGCCGACGTTGATCAGCTCGCCGCGCTCGATGCGGGGGACGGCCTGGATCACCGCGTACTCGTAGGGGATCCTCACGGCAGCCACGCCTCCGGCTCGGCCGCGCGGGCGGTCAGATGGGCGAGGTAGGCGTCGCGGTCGCCGTCGTCGAGCCATTCGGCCGGGACGAGGTCGATGACCTCGGCCAGCAGGGCGGGGGTCAGCTGGGCGGCGAGCTGCGGGCCCTCGGTGGGCAGAGCTTTCGCGTACGGGCGGAGCACGTGATCGTCCCACTTGTAGGCCCGGTGCACGACGCCGGCGGCCCGGGCCCAGTTGTGGTGGAAATACAGGGTCGCGCCGTGGTCGATCATCCACAGCCGGTCGTGCCACATCAGGAGGTTGGGGTTGCGCCAGCTGCGGTCGACGTTTTCCACGAACGCGTCGAAGGCGATGACGCGGGACGCCAGCGCGGCGTCGACCGGGTGCGCGACCGGGTCGTAGCCGAGCGCACCGGGCAGGAAGTCCATGCCCAGGTTGGAGCCCGCACTGGCCTTGATGAGCTCCTGGACTTCCTCGTCGGGCTCGGCGCGGGCGACGATCGGGTCGAGGTGGATCTCGGTGAGGTCGGGGACCGGCAGCCCGAGCCGCCGGCCCAACTCGCCCGAGATCACCTCGGCGACCAGGGCTTTGGGGCCCTGGCCGGCCCCACGGAACTTCACCACGTACGTCCCCTCGTCGTCGGCCTCGACGACGCCGGGCAACGAGCCGCCCTCGCGAAGGGGTGTGACGTAGCGGATGGCGGTGACCTGACGCAGCACGCCGATCACCCTACTGTGCGGCCCGCGGCCTACTCCCCGGCGTTGGGGGTGGTGTCGGGGCCCTGGCGGCGGAGCTCGTCGACCTTGGTCATCGCGGACCGGAGGTCGGCCAGCCAGTCCTCGGTGTGCTCGCCGACCAGGCGGACGCACCACGCGAGCGCCTCGGAGCGGGAGCGGGCCACGCCGGCGTCGACCAGCGTGTCGAGGACCTGCCGTTCGGGCTGCCGCAGCCGGGTCATCACCGGCGCGGCGAGGTGGGTGAACAGTTCGCTGGTGTCGCCGCAGCGCAGGCCCCAGGCGACCTTGCGCTGGTAGCGGTGCTCGATCTGGCGGGCGACCCGGATCCGGTCGTCCCGGGTGTCCTCCCGGAACTGGTTGATCCGTCCGGCCTGGGCGGCGGCCCGGTCGGCCTCGGTGGCGTCGTCGCCGAGCGAAGGCTCGGGCAGCCGGCCCCAGATGATGATCTCGTCGCGGTCGATCACGACCTCGGGCCGCTCGCTGAACCAGCCGTCGGGGACGGCCCCGGTGACCCAGGCGGGCGCGTCGTCGGCGGGTGGCGGCTCGTTGCGGGCGCCGGGCGGAGTGGGACGGTAGCGCATCATGACCTCCCAGAGGATTACTTGATTACATGATTACGCCGTTGCGACGACTTCGGCCAGGGTTGTTCGCCGCAAGAAGAAAAGCCACGCCAAGCCAACCGTGGGCAGAGAGCGGCCCCGCACCCGGAAAGGATGCGGGGCCCGGTTCAGTTACGGACGCGGTTGTCCAATGGCTGGGGCTGGGCGGCCCACCACTCCTCCGGCACCAGGTCGTGCATCTCGTCGGCCAGGGCCTTGAGGGGCCCGGCGGTGGCGTGGCCGTGATGGGCGTCGGCGAGGCCGCGCGCCCGGACGGACCACTCGGCCAACTGTTCGCAGGTGATCGCTACCTGATAGTCCATCTTTCGAGGCTAGGACCGGTCTCGCGCCCAGGTTGCCGCTTTCATGTTCGGACCGGCCGGTAGTGGGAGTGAACAGCGGCCTGGCCGGTGTAGTTCGCTCCGGCGCGGTCGTCGGCCCCGAGGTAGGCGTAGGGCAGGTCGAGGTCGCGCGGCCCGGTGCAGCTGATCCGGTGGCGGCGGGCGTCATAGGTCAAGCCGGCGGCGCGGAGCAGCGCGGTCAGGCGGCGTCCGGCCGGGCGGCCGTCCGGGAGCCGGACGCTCGTGAGATCGAGGTCGGCGACGAACATCCCGGCCGGTGTCAGCCAGCGCAGCACCCGCGCGAGCACGCCCAGCTTGTCGCCGACGTAGTGCAGCCCGTGCACGCACGTGACCAGGTCGAAGGAATGGGCCGGCGTCCACGTCTCGACGGGCTCCGCGATCAGGGTCGGCCCCGGACCGGTCGCGAACGCGTCGACCAGGTCGACTCCGACCAGTCGGGCGCCCGGGCGGCGAGCGGCGGCCTCGATCAAGGCGGACCCGCTGCCGCAACACAGGTCGAGCCACCCGCTGCCGATCCGGTCGAGCGGGTCGAAGCCGAGCTCCCGCGCATAGCTGCTGAGCCGGCGCTCCCGGTTCATCGCGTTGTTGGCGACCACCGAGGATTCGTGCAGGGCCGGGTCGTCGAGCAGCACAATCCCGATCTTATCCGGACGCGGAACGTCCGGAACCGCTCCTAGCATGACGCCATGGCTATCGCTCAATACCCCGCTTTCGTCATGGACTGCCCCGACGCGGCCGCGCTGGCGAACTTTTACGGCACGATGCTCGACTGGAAGATCGAAACCTCCGACGGCTGGGCCGACATCCGGGCCGAGAACGGCAACTGCATCTCATTCCAGCAGGTCGGCGACTTCCGGGCGCCGGAGTGGCCGGGCCAGGAGCATCCCCAGCAGATGCACCTCGACGTGAACGTCGCCGACCTCGACGCCGGCGAGAAAGCGGTGCTCGAGCTCGGCGCGACGAAACACCCGCACCAGCCGGGCACGACCTTCCGCGTCTTTCTCGACCCGGCCGGCCACCCGTTCTGCCTTTGCCTCAACTAGGACAGGCCCCAAAACCCGGTCAACTCGCCCTTTGGGCTCGGCCGCTCCGGGCGTACGCGGAAAGCCCAAGCCCACCGCTCAGTCCACACCGGACCGCTCAGCCGAGCGGAAAGATGTGGCCCAGCGCGGCGACGATATCGAGCAGCACCTCGACCAGCATGTTCCCCGAATGCCAAGAGTCGTGATGCGCCACGCGAAAGATTGCCGTATGGCGATCTATCGATGGCCTGGCATACGTTCCGGGCATGCGTCGCTCTCTCGTGGTCGTCTTCGCGGTTGTGCTCGTCGTGGCGGTCGGGCCCGCGCCGGCCCGGGCCGGGTTGCCCACGCTGGCGGTCGGTGCGACGACATCGGTGTCCGACACCGTGGGCAGTGGGAACACCTGTGCCGGCTTCCTCGACGAACGGACCCATCTCGGCGACCTGGGCATCCGCCGGGTTTTCGCCTCGGCCGGGCAGTTGCCGCCCGCCGACGCTCTCACCTGCCAGAGCACGTACGGCGCGACGCTCTGGTATTCATTCAAGACCACGTGCACGCCGGCCGCGGTGGCCGCCGGCGGGTGTGACACCGAGATCCAGAACATCGCGGCGGCGATGCCGGCCGGCAGCTACCTGACCTACAACCACGAGCCCGAGAACGACATGACCGGCGTGCAGTTCGTGGCGGCGTTCGAGCACGTCTATGCCGTGGCCAAGACGGCCAACCCGGCGGTCGACGTGGTGCCGATCTACATGTCCTACCAGTGGCGGTCCGGCTCGACCCACGTCACCAACAACGGCACCGGCGGTGACAACGAGGTGCGGGACTGGCTCGTGCCGGCCGCGTACGCCGACGCCTACGGACTCGACCTGTACTGGCAGGCCAGCACCCGGGGCAGCGAACCCGACGACCCGGTCAGCGTCGGCAGTGACCCGCGGATGATCCGGTGGTACAACGCGGTCAGCGGCCTCGGCAAGCCGCTGACGCTGCCGGAATGGGGCATCGACGACGATCAGGGCACCCGGGCCTCTCGGGGCCCGGCGATCCGCGCTTCCCGTACGTGGCTGACCGGCCACAACTTCCACATCGTCTGCTACTGGCAGCTCGACAACTGGTACCTGGACGCGGCCACCGACCCGGACGGCGTCGCCGCCTATCAGGAGCTGGTCGCCGCGGCCGCCCCGTGACCATGCCGCGCCGACCGGTGTGAAGCCGATTTCAAAGCACGAAAGCGTCCGTCCACAGCTGGCGCGACCGGCCCGACAGGGCCTCCATCAACGCGACCGCCTGGTTGTCGGTCAGGCCGGCCACGAAGTCGATCACCGCGCGGCCGCGGGCCCGGGTGATGCGCTCGGGCGTGTCGTCGGCGAGTTCGGCCTCGGCCAGCTCGACCAGATCGGCCAGCCGGCGGGGGATGCGCTCCTCCTCGTCGGGGTCGGTCAGCCACTCCAGCAGCGCCTCGACCAGCGACGCCAGCAGGCGGCCCTGGCCGCGCTGGTGCAGGGCCAGGTCGGGGCGGGCGAGGACGAACTTGTTCTGGATGAACTTGAGGACCTGCACCTCGTGCCACTGGGCGGTGGCCAGCTGGACGTGGCCGGAGCGGATCGCGGGCTGGCCGGTGACCTCGATCGACTCGACGAGCCGCTGGGTCCAGGTGGCGGAGAAGGCGGCGACCCGGGCCTCCGATTCGAGCGAGCCGTCGAACGGGCGGGCCAGCAGGCCGTCGACCAGCTCGGCGCGGACGAGTTCGACCGCCGCCGCGAAGGCCTCGTCGTTGACCATCCAGGCGTCCTTGCGGTGGAGCTGGCGGCGCAGCGATTCGATGGCGCCGCCGGCTCGGCCGAGGTCGGTGTCGGGGCCCCAGCGCTGCCAGGCCATCAGCTCGGCGGCGACCGATCCCTGCTGGAGGACGCCGACCCGGTGCACGTCCTCGAGGTCGTGGATGGCGTAGGCGATGTCGTCGGCCGTGTCCATGATCGAGGCTTCGACGGTCTGCTGCCAGTCGGCGACCCGGCCGGTGAACGGTGCCCGGGCCGCGATCATGTCGTCGACCTCGGTCGAGTAGGCGCCGAACTTCATCGAGCCGCCGTCCGGGTCGTCGGGCGGGGCGGCGGCGCCTCGCGGGGTCGGATCCATGAAGCGGGGGTGCGGCTCGGGGTAGCCGCGGCGGGTCCACGGGTATTTGAGGATCGCCGCCCGGACCGCGTTGGTCAGGTTGAGCCCGATCGTGGCCTGTCCGCGGATCTCGGTGCTGGTGACGATGCGGTATGACTGGGCGTTGCCCTCGAATCCGTCGCGCAGCTTCAGTCGCTGGCGCGCCAGATGATCGAGAACGCGCTCGCCCAGGTGCCCGAAGGGCGGGTGCCCGAGGTCGTGGGCGAGAGCCGCGGCTTCAACCACGTCGGGGTCGCAGCCGCCCAGCTTCTCCGACAAGTCGGATAAATTCACCACGCGCTCGGCGATCGCCCGAGCCACCTGCGCGACCTTCAGCGAATGGGTCATCCGGTTGTGCACGAGAAGGCCGGCGCCACCCGGGCTGATCACCTGGGTGACGCCGGCCAGTCGAGCGAAGAACGGGGAACTGACGATCCGGTCGCGGTCGACGCGAAAGGGGCTGCCGGCCAGATCGCCCGGCGCGATCAGCGAAGAGCCGAAGAGCCGTTGAGCACGCGGATCGTCCATCCCCCAGACGTTACCGGGACTGCAGCGCGTCCAAAGCGACGGCCATGGCCACGACGAGGCGCCGATCCAACTGGGGGTCGTGGATCGTCACCACGTAGCGGTCCCGGAGGCCCCACTTCTTGACCACCGAGAACGCCGGGCGGTCCCCGATCACGAACTCGAAGTGGTAGGGCAGCCACGACAGCCAGTCGACGAACCGGCGCAGCAGCGCGACCACCAGGCTGCGCTCCTGCCCGGTCATCTCGCCGTAGCCGGGCTGCTCCAGCTGCCACGTCGAGCGCAGCAGGGACGCACCGAAACTCTTCCGGAACAGCCCGACCGGCGTGCCGGCCGCGTCGAAGACGTCATAGGTCGCGCCGAGGTCGAGCACCTGGCGGGCCTTGAAGCCGAGAACCGGAGTCTGCTTGGTGTCGTCGGTGTAGAGGGTGACCTGTTCCTTGAACGCCAGCCGCTTCTGCTGGGCGAAAGCGAGCATGCCCGCCTCGCTGCCGTCGGGGCTGACCGCGTGCACTTCATATTGGTTGACCATCAGGCGAACTCGCTGGCGCATGATGAGTTGCTGCTGGGTCTGCAGTGTCTGGACCGTCACGGCCCGCAGTGTGGCACAACCACGCGAATCTGTGGAGATCCTCAGCACCTCGGTGGCAAGAGATGGCCGAGCCCTGAACAATGGCGGAATGGCGAAGCGAGGACGTAAGGGATCTTTGATCGCGCTGGCCCTCGGCGCGGCGGCGGTGTGGGTCGGCAAGGACATCCCCCGCCAGATGGGCGCCAAGGCGAAAGGTGAGCGTCTGGCGAGGATGCAGGCGTCCCCGCAATACTCAGCCGGCAAGTTCCGCAACACGGTTCCCGCGAGCGAGATCCCGGCCGCCTCGATACCCGGCATGGCGGTGGCCGCGATGACCGGCCGCGACGCCCGCCACCCGCACCAGCCGATCCCGGTCGTCACCCCGCCCGCCGGCACCGACGCCGAGGGTCTGCACGTCACCTGGTTCGGCCACTCGTCGGCCCTGGTCGAGATCGAGGGCAAGCGGGTGCTGCTCGACCCGGTGTGGAGCGAACGCTGCTCCCCCTCCCGCCTCGGCGGACCCAAGCGCCTGCACGAGCCCCCGGTGCCCCTGCGCGAACTCCCGCCCCTCGACGCGGTCCTGATCTCCCACGACCACTACGACCACCTCGACATGGAGACCATCCAAAACCTGGTCGACCTGCAGGCGGCCCCGTTCCTGGTCCCGCTGGGCGTCGGCGCCCACCTCGAGCGCTGGGGCGTCCCGGCCACCCGCATCGTCGAGCTCGACTGGGACGAGACCCACCACGTCGCGGGCCTCGGCTTCATCGCCACCCCGGCCCGCCACTTCTCCGGCCGCGGCTTCACCCGCGACGAGACCCTCTGGACCAGCTGGGTGATCAACGGCCCGACCCGCAAGGTCTTCTACTCCGGCGACACCGGCTATTTCCCCGGCTTCGCCGAGATCGGCGAACGCCACGGCCCGTTCGACGTCACCCTCGTGCAGGTCGGCGCCTACGGCGACGCGTGGCCCGACATCCACATGCTCCCGGAAGACGGCGTCGCCACCCACGTCGACGTCCGCGGCGGCCTGATGATCCCGGTCCACTGGGCCACCTTCAACCTGGCCCTGCACGACTGGTCCGAACCGGCCGACCGCACCTGGCGCGAAGCCAAAGCCCGCGACGTGCGCCTGGCCATCCCGCGACCGGGCGAGCGCGTCGACGTCGACAACCCGCCGGCGGTCGACGGCTGGTGGCAACAGATCGCTTAAAAATCAGGATGTCGCATCGGGGTGGTGGGTGACGGACCGTCGCTCACGCCGAGGGCCCGGCCGGGGCGAGCAGGGCGCTGGCGCGCCCAGAACGCTCACCCCGACCGGGCGACCTGAGTGAGTGGTCGCGCTCCGAACCCGGTCGCCGCACCGGGCAACGACGACGGCCCCTGGGCGTCCCAGCCGGTTCATCGGAACACTCGCGGCGAGACCCTTGAGCATCTGCGTCGCGGCCTGCTCGTCCGGCGCGACGCCCCCGGAGGCCGGGCCGCCCCGGCGATGCCGGCGTCGGCGAGCAGGAGACCGAGCCCGGCACCCCGCTCCCGGACGGCGGCCGCGACCCGGCTGACGTCCTCCAGGTCGGCGACATCGGCCGCGATTCTGGCGGCTGCTCCGGTCCTGGCCGCCGTTCCGGTCCTGGCGGCCGCTCCGATCTCGGCCATTGCCCGATTTGGGCTACCGCGGCGTCGAGGGCGTCGCGCCGTCGCCCGGTGACGAAGACGGCGCTCTCTCGGTGGCCAGGCGACGGGCGGCGACCCGCCGGCTGCCTCTCCGTCCAGGGCGGCGTGTCGTGCGGCAGCGACGGCGGACGCGCGGCCCAGCTCCTCGCCTCCTGCCGGCCGGGTGGCGAGCAGGCGCTGGCCGACCGCCTGGCCCGGGACGGTCCACGAGGGCGACCTGCCCGCCGGCACCGACACTGCGGCGCCGGCCCGTTACGTCATGACGCTCAGCGAGGGCAGCGCGGTGCACGCGGCGGCCGGTGCCGACCGGGCGAGGCTGCACGCCGCGGTCGGCTTCGCACCGCGGGCCGGCCCTACCGCTGAGACTCGAAGTGCTCCTTCTGCGCCGGGTAGTAGTCGTTGAAATCGGGCAGCGGCTGCTCGTCGCGGGCGGCGACCAGGCAGTCCAGGTAGTACTCCCAGCCGGGCCCGACCTCGCCGACCGCGTCGGTGGTGCTCAAGTGCTGGGTGAACCGCAGCTCGGTCACCCCGCTGGTCTCGGCCAGCTCCACCTCCAGCAGCCAGCGGTCGTTCTCGTCGCCGGCCGAGATGGCCAGCCGGCGGGGCGGCTCGCAGGCGTCGATCGTCATGTCCATCCAGGGCTGCCCCTCCTCATGGACCATCTGGACCTTGATCGGACGGCCGGGTGCCGCGTCGCCCTGCCACGGGCCGAACCAGCGGGCCGTGCGTTCGGGCTCGGTGAGGCCGGCCCAGACGTCGTCGATCGGGGCGCGGAACGTGCGGGTCAGCACCAGGTCGTTGCCGAACAGCCGGCCGGTCGGGGTGGGGCTCATGCGGTCTCCTTACGGGTTTGATCGCGGTGAAGGTGTTCGCGGCGGGTGCGGTAGACCTCGGTCTCGAGCGCGTCGAAGTGGTGCTGCCAGCCGGACGGGCGGGTCAGCTGCCCGAGCCAGTCGGTCAGCTCGTCGAGCGGCGCGGTGACCAGCGTGTAGACCCGGCGGCGCCCGTCGGCCTCGTCGCGCACGAGGCCGGCTTCGCGCAGCACGCGCAGGTGGCGGCTGATCGCGGGCCGGCTGATCTCGAACCGCCCGGCGATCTGCCCGGCCGTCAACGGTTCGTCGCGCAACATCAGCAGGATCTCCCGCCGCACCGGGTCGGCGATCGCCCCCGCCACCTCGTCCACGCCCGGAAGCGTAACCACTAGGTTACGCTTTCGGCAACGCCTCAGCCGTTTGCCAAGGCGGCTTGTCCCTTCCGGGGGCAATGAGGGGCATGACCCGAATCGGCACCCGTCGGTGAGCCGGGCACCGTCCATGAGGGCCAGTGACCGGGCCGAAATGATCAACTAGCCTTCCGGGGACTCCGTCCGCGATGAACCAGGAGGACGGCATTGGCCGGCCCGATTTCCGCCGAATCGAATGATCCGCAGATCCCCGGTGCCTATGGCGCGGTGCCGCCACTCCCGCCGCCCGACCAATTCTCGGCCCAGCCGCATTCGCCGCAGCCCCAATACCCCGGTCCGCCCTACGCCGGGCAGCCCTACCCGTCGCAGGGGCAATACCCGGGTCAGCCCTACGCCGGGCAGCCCTACCCGTCGCAGGGGCAATACCCGGGTCAGCCCCACCCCGGGCAGCCCTACCCGTCGCAGGGGCAATACCCGGGACAGCCCCACCCCGGGCAGCCCTACCCGCCGCAGGCGCAATACCCGGGTCAGCAATACTCCGCGCCGCCGGGCCAATATCCGGGCCCGCAATATGCGGCGCCCGCTGGGCCCCCGATGCAATACGGCTATCCCGCCACGGCCGTTTCCGCTCCCCAGATCGTGATCCACAACTCGGCCACCGCGGTGGCCGCGGCCGGGGGGTACGGACGGCGCAAGCGGAACTCGTTCGTGGTTCACGTGGTGCTGCTGTTCCTGACCGCCGGCCTCGGCAACATCCTGTACGCCTGGTACGTCTACGACTGGAACCGCAAGCGCGGCCTCTGACCGGCGAGTGAGACGCAGATCAACACTCATCGGTGGGTCGGGGGCAGTAGCGTGACGGGGTGTCGACGAAGACTGAGCTGAGCAGCGCAGACCTTGAAGAGATCCGGCAGTCCGCGCTCGGGGCCGCCGACCCGCTGGGAGTGGCGGCCGAGTTGGCCGACGCCGCCCAGGCCGGGCGGCTGACCGACCCCGGGGACGTGGGCTTCGCCCTGGCGCTGGCCGCGGAGATCGCGGAGAGCCGCACCAAGCTGGACTCCGCGCTGAAATATGTCGAGCAGGCCGTCGAGGCGTTCGGGGAGCGGGCGGACAACAAGGTCGCCGCCGCGAAGGCGTTGTGGGCGCGGATCCTGTTCCGGGTCGGGCGCAACGACGAGGCCATGGCCGTGCTGGAGCCGCTGCGGCCGACCCTCACCGAATACCCGGACGCGGCCGCCTACATCACGGCGGCTCTGGCCGCGGGCGGCCGGCCCGATGTGGCCGAGGAGTGGCTGACCGGCGCGGTCACGACGTCGTTGGCGGAGCGGAAAGAGCCGGCCGACGCCGACGACGCGGGCCAGCTCTTCTTCCTGCTGCAGCAGAGGCACCGCCTGCGGCACGCGCTGGGGCGCCAGCACGATGCGCACGACAACCTGGCCGAGCGGCTGGAGACGCGGCTCGCCAACGCCCAGGCCGCCACGCCGCAGGACGAGCTGGTCTTCTTCCCGGAGGCCGAGTTCGCCAAGCTGATCGAGCAGTGGCCGGCGCTGGCCGAGGTCTACGGCAAGGACTTCGACGAGCACCGCGCCCGGCTCGAGAAGGACCTGGTGCGGCTCAGTGGCCGGGCGGTCCTCAAGGGCTCGGTCGCCGGGCTGACCGCGCAGGGCGACCCGACCGACCCCAAGACCCGGGCCGCTTATGCCGACAAGCCGGGTGAGGAGATTTCCTGGCCGCCCGAGCGTAACGGGCTGTGCTGGTGCGGTTCGGGCAACAAATACAAGAAGTGCTGCCTGCCGCGCTCCCGCTAGGGCTCTTCGTAGCGGGCGAGGCGGAGCCGGTAACCGAAGACCGCGAAGGAAAGAAGCGTGCACAGCAGCCAGACGGCGGCGGCGTGGGCGAGACCGCGTCCCACGATGTCGATGCCGCCGCCGTCGACCGCGTAGTTGCCGATCTCGCGGGCCGACCAGAAGGGCATCAGCTTGGCGACGGTGCCCGCCGGGTCGGCCAGCATCTGTACGGCGCAGACGCTCAGCAACGCCAGCGCGCCTTCGAGCTCGCGGGGCAGCAGCGCGCCGATCACGCTGCCGAACGGCGCCGCCACGAACGCGGTGACGAGCATCATCAGTCCGGCCGCCCACGGGTGCGGCATGGTCTGGTCGAACGCGGCCAGCGTCCAGTAGCCGAGGGCGATCGCGACCCCCACCCCGGTCATCGCGGCCAGCCGCCCGCCGATGATCCCGGTGACCGGCGCGCCGTTGAGGCGCAGCCGCGGGTCGACGCCGCGGGACGCGTTGACGACGAAGAGGGTCAGCGTCGACACGGCCCAGCCGATGCCGAGGGTCAGCATGCGTACGGACTGGCCGGTCTGGTCGCGCCGCACGAGGTAGAACCAGAACGGCAGTGTGATCACGAGGGCCAGCGCGGTTCGTCGCCGGCCGACCTCGCGGGCCGACAGGGTGGCCACCACCAGAGTCGTCATCGAGGGGCCCCCAGGTCGAGCACGTGATCGACGTTTTGCAGGTCGTGGAGCAGGTGGGTGACGACCACGACGGCCCGGCCGGCGTCGCGCCAGGCGAAGACCTGCTGCCAGAAGTCGAGGTAGGTGCCCTGGTCGAAGCCCTGGTAGGGCTCGTCGAGCAGCAGCAGGTCGGGGGCGTGCAGCTCACCGAGCACGAGGTTGAGCTTCTGCCGGGTGCCGCCGGACAACTGCTGGGCCCGCTGGGCGGGGGCGGGCCGCCAGGCCAGGCGGGTGGCCAGGTGTACGCCGGTGGACCGCGCCCGCCGGGGCACGATGCCGGCGGCCGCCCCGAACAGCGTGAAGTGTTCCTCGGCGGTCAGCCATCCGGCCGTTCCGCCGTCCTGGGGGACGAAGCCGACGCGCCGGGTGCGCCGTACGGTGCCCGCGCTGGGCCGGGTCAGCCCGGCGCAGATGCGCAGAAGCGTCGACTTTCCGCAGCCGTTGGCGCCGACGATCGCCGCCACCTCGCCGCCCCGCACGGTGAGCTCGACGTCGGTGAACACGGTCTGTCGCCGGTAGCGTTTCCCGACGCCGGTCAGGCTGAGGAGGACCGGTCCGGCGGCCAGACGCGTACGCCCGGAGACCGTGAGCGGAGCGCTCAGCTCAGCCACCAGGTGCCGTGCGTAGAGATGGGCCGGACCGAACACTTCGGACGGTGCCGCCGCCTGTTCGGCGGCCTGTCCCGCGGTCTCGTCGCTGAGCTGCCGGGCTCGCGCGGGCTGCAGGCCGAGCCGGATGAGCTCCTCCTCGAAGAGCGTCGGCCAGTCACTCATCGCGACGATCCCGAGGTCACGATCAGTGAGTCGACCCCGTCTCGGAAACGCTGCCATTCGGCCGCCTGCGACTCGAGCGCCTCGAGGCCGGCCGGGGTGATCGCGTAGTACTTGCGGCGGGGGCCGGACTCGGACGGCCCCCAGCTGGGACGGGCGAGTCCTTGCTGCTCGAGGCGCAGGAGGGCGGGGTAGAGGGTGCCGCCGGGCACCTCGGCGACCCGGGCGGCGGCGAGTCGCTGGGACAGGCCGTAGCCGTAGTCGGCGCGTTCGCGCAGCATGGCGAGCAGGCAGAGGTCGAGGAAGCCGTGGAGCCACGGCCGGGGTGTGGTCACCTAGGCAGGCTAACTGGTTAGTAGGCAGCCTGACTAGTTTCCCGCGGCACGCAGATCTTGACCGCGCCGGGCTTCACCGACGCCGTGAACCGTTTGGTTTCCGCTCGGCCGCCCCCATCCAGCTCGTAGGGCATGGGCGTACCCAATCGAACCTCGATCTTCCGGGCGCGAGTGGTCCGCACGAAGGGCGAGTGATCGGACCGGCCGACGGCCATCGTGCCCAGGGCCCGCGCCCACTCCAACGCGCCCTGCGCGGTCGCCACGCCGACGTCGAGCCAGCCGTCGTCCGGCTTCGCGTCGTCGAACGCCTTGATCCCGCCGCTGATCCGGCTCACGTTGCCGATCAGCACGCAGCTCGCCTCGTCGTCGAACCACTTGGTGCCGTCCACTGTGATCTTCGCGGTGGCCGGTTCGCCGTCGACGTGCCGCAGGCCGGTCCAGACGTACGCGAGTTTGCCCAGCCGGTCCTTCATCTTCCGGTCGGCATCGTTGATCATCGCGCCGTCGAAGCCGACCCCGGCCATCACCCCGAAGTGCTCGCCGTCGAGCGTGCCCAGGTCGATCCGGCGGCGCCGGCCGTGGAACGCCACGTGCACCGAGTCGGCCAGCGAGATCGGAATGTCGAGGTTGTGGGCGAGCAGATTGCCGGTGCCGGCCGGGATGATCGCGAGCGGGATCTTCGAGCCGCCCTTGACCGATGCGAGCATGTCGAGGGCACGCTGCACCATCCCGTCGCCGCCCCACACCACCAGCAGGTCGGGCCCGTCCTTGATCACCTTGCGGAGGGGCTTGACTGCCTTCCGGCTCTTCGGCACCTCGTGCCAGAGGAGCTGGTCGACGCCCTCGTCGGAGAGACGGCGGCGGAGCTCGTCGAGCCCGCCGTCGAGAGTCTTGCGGCTGTGGGCCACGACGGCGACGGTCCGGGGTGTATGCATAGCCGCGGCACTACCCGGAATGGGCGAACGGTAATCAGCTGACGGTCTCGCGCATGCGCTGCTCGGCGGCCGCGCTGCGGATCACCATGAGGCGCAGCTCCAGCTCGTCGGAGACCATCGAGGCCAGGTGCTCGAGCGCCTTGAGCTGGCGCGGGCTGGCCTCGCGCGGACGGTTGTCGATCACGTTGACGGTGCCGAGGCGGTAGCCGTCGTGGGTGCGGATCGGCGCGGCGGCGTAGAAGCGCAGGCCGAGCTCGCCGCGGACCAGGGGGTGCTCGAGCGTACGGGGGTCGACCGCCGCGTTGTTGATCACGTAGACGTCGTCCTGGGCGATCACCGACGCGCAGAGTCCGGGCTCGCGGCCCACCTCGCGTACGCCGGAGAGGCCCTGGCAGGCGGCCAGCCAGACCCGGTCCTGCTCGACCAGCGAGACCGTCGCGATCGGAGTGTCGAAGATGGCGCCGGCCACGAAGGCGATCCGGTCGTACGCGTCCTCGACCGGCTGGTCGACCAGCCGGTAGCGGCGCACCGCGGCCAGCCGCGCCTGCTCTTCCGGCCCGACGTTGTCCAGGTATTCGTAGGCGTTCGACGACACCGGGTTGCTGTTGGTCACGGGAGGCCCCTCACGCAAATGATCGGTCGTGGTCACCGGGAGCATAGGGGAACCGGAACTCGAATGTCGCACAAGCTGTCTGAGGCGATCTGGGACGCGGTGATGGTCGCCCGGCGGCTCGGCCGTACGAGCGACCATCACCAAACTGCTCGATCTAGCGCGTCAGGAGCCGTAGACGCCGAACTCCCACAGCGAGTAGCCGTACTGAGTAGAGCGCTGGGTGCCGTTCATCCGCACGTACCGCCCGGAACCGGAAACCGTGAGGTTCTGCACCCCGCCGGTGCCCGTGGTCGTCGAATAGATCGTGGTCCAGCTGGTGCCGTTGGTCGACGTCTGGATCTGGAACGCCTTGCCGTAGGCGGTCTCCCAGTTCAGCGCCACCCGGTTGATCGTGTGGGTGGCACCGAGGTCGACCTGCAGCCACTGCGGGTCGCTGAACCCGCTCGACCACCGCGTGCCGGTGTTGCCGTCCGTGGCGGCGGAGGCCGGAGTCCCCGCGTTCTCGGTCGACGACGCGGTCGTCGGCTTTCCCTGCGCGAGGTTGGTCCCGGCCGGGGGAGGCGTGGTGCCGCCGCCGCCCGGGCCCTTGTTGTAGACCGCGACCCAGTCGATGTTCATCTGGCCGCCGGAGACGGTCGACGCGTTGGGTCCGCCGCCGAAGGCGTCCGGGAAGCCGCCGCCCATCGCCAGGTCGTAGATGATGAAGAACGGGTGGTCGACCGCGTTGGCCCACGTGGTGGCGTCGACCTGGGTCGC
>NZ_JBFBAD010000016.1:0-113576 GCF_040682075.1 Actinoplanes sp. NPDC051411
TGCCAAAGGAATCCAAGCCGGATCAAACCGGCCAGGGATAAAACTAATTGGCACTGGCTTTATCAAGCACCCTGTTGAGTTCTCAAAGAACAACCGCACACCAAGACCTGCCCCTTTTTAGGGGGCCCGATCTCAGGGCTTCGTTCGACCCGTGGAACAGTACACGGTGATTCACCGCGGCTATTCCTCGGGGTTCCTCCAGGACGGCCGTCGCGGGCCCTTGGAAGGCCCCGCTCGCTCGCCCGTCTCCCTGGCGGCTTGGTAAACATTACAGGGCGGGTCCCCGAACACCAAATCGACCCCCTGCGACGGGGGTCACAGGGGGCCGACCAGGGAAAACAGCGAAAGACGCTAAAGAACTTCGACTCCCGCGAAGGTTCGCTTGCCCCGTCGCAGGACCAGGAAACGGCCGTGGAGCAGCGAGGCCGCGGCCGGGACGACCTCGCCATCGGTGATGCGCTCGTTGTTCAGGTACGCGCCGCCCTCGGCGATCGTGCGGCGGGCCTCGTTGGCGCTCCCCACGAGACCCGACTCCTTGAGCAACGCACCGACGGTCGGCAGCTCACCGCGTACGGAAAGAAGGCCGGCCTCCGAAAGAGCCGACCGCAACGTCTCCGGTGAAAGGTCGTCGAGGGAACCTCGACCGAACAGCGCCTGGCTGGCGGCGACCGCCTGGCGTGCCTCCGCTTCGCCGTGCACCAGCGCGGTGATCTCTTCGGCGAGCGCTCGCTGAGCGAGGCGGGCCTGTGGACGCTCGGCGGTCGCCTTCTCCAGCTCCTCGAGCTCCTCGCGGCTCTTGAAGCTGAAGTATTTGAGGTAGGTGACCACGTCGCGGTCGTCCGCGTTGATCCAGAACTGGTAGAAGGCGTAGGGCGAGGTCATCTCCGGGTTGAGCCAGACGGTGCCCGACTCGCTCTTGCCGAACTTGGTGCCGTCGGCCTTGAGCACCAGCGGGGTGGTGAAGGCGTGCACCGGGCCCGCCTCGCGCCGGCGGACGAAATCGACGCCGGCGGTGATGTTGCCCCACTGGTCGGAGCCGCCGAACTGCAGCTGGCAGCCGTGCGCCATGTGTAGTTGGTAGAAGTCGTTGGCCTGGAGCAACTGGTAGCTGAATTCGGTGTAGCTGATGCCGCTCTCGAGCCGGTTGCGCACGACGTCGCGGGCCAGCATCTTGTTGATCGGGAAATGTTTGCCGACGTCGCGCAGGAAGTCGATGACCGACATCGGGCCGGTCCAGTCGAGGTTGTTGACCACCGTCGCGGCGTTCTCGCCGTCGTAGGTCACGAACGGCGCGACCTGTGTGCGGATCTGGGCGGCCCAGTCGGCCGTGACCTCCTGCGAGTTGAGCGTGCGCTCGGAGGTCTTGCCGCCCGGGTCGCCGATCTGGCCGGTGGCGCCGCCGACCAGCAGCAGCGGCTTGTGCCCGCCGAGCTGGAGCCGGCGGGCGGTGACGAGCTGCATGAGGTTGCCGACGTGCAGCGAGGCCGCGGTCGGGTCGAAACCGATATAGAACGTGATCGACGAGTCGTCGAGTGCTTTGCGCAGCTCGGCGGGGTCGGTCGAGTCCTGGATCAGTCCGCGCCACATGAGGTCGTCTAGGAGAGTCACGTCGCGATTCTCCCGCATGCCCGCGTGCGCCGGACACCGGGTTTCGCCATGCTGGAGCATATGAGTCGCCGCGCTCGACGTCGCGCACGCTCTCCGGCCAGGGAAGATGACAGCATGAGCCACCTATCCGAGGTCGACCTGTCCGCCAAGCTCTCCAAGAAAGAGGGCATCGAGCGGCTCGAGGCCGCCCAGCAGAGACTCCTGCGGCTGCGCCTGCTGCTCGGTGGTCAGCTCGGCGACCACAAGATCGGACCACCCCTGTGCATCCTCTTCGAAGGCTGGGACGCCTCGGGCAAGGGCGGAGCCATCAAACGCCTCGTCGCCCCGCTGGACCCTCGGCACGTGCGGGTCTCCCAATTCGCCGCGCCCACCTACGACGAGAAGAGACACCACTTTCTTCAACGATTCTGGAACGTGCTGCCCGGCTGGGGAGGCATGACCGTCCTCGACCGCTCCTGGTACGGACGGGTCCTCGTCGAACGCGTCGAAGGCTTCGCCACCGAAGAACAATGGAAACGCGCCTACGACGAGATCAACCAATTCGAACGCACCCTCACCGCCGAAGGCGCCATCCTCATCAAATTCTGGATGCATGTGTCTCCCGAAGAACAACTCCACCGCTTCGAAGACCGCGCCGCCGATCCCCTGCGCCAGTGGAAACTGACGGACGAGGACTGGCGCAACCGGGAGAAGCGGCCGGCGTACGAGGCGGCCCTGGAAGACATGTTCGCCAAGACCGAGCAGAAACACGCGCACTGGAAGATCGTCGCCGGGGACAACAAGCCCTACGCCCGGGTCGCCGTCGTCGAACACGTCAGCCACACCATCGAGAAACAGCTCACCAAACGCGGCTACAACCTCCACGACGCCGACTGAGCACGGAAGAGCTGGATCAGCCGGAGCTTCCGAGCACCCGGCCGCACAGCGCGCCGTCGGCGTCGTAGTGCCCTTCGTCCCGCGGTACCTCGCCCTCCAGCCAAGCATGCAGATGACTGCCCGCAGGCTTTCCGGACGTTGCCGGATTCGCCAGGAGGACTCCGATGATGTCGCTCGACAGATTGGTCACCCGGATGGAATAGGGGTCGCCGGGGACCACCCGCACCGCCGGGAAAGAAATGTTGGTCAGGCCGTTGTCGACCAGGTCGACCCGGCTTCGAAAGAGCACAGTTTCGGTCCGGTTGAGCAGGTCCAGTTCGACCATGTGGCGGTTAGTGGTCGTCTGCCTGGGGTTAAGCCCGGCGACAACGCCGATCTCACGTACGAAGGGCGTCGTCGGGCGAAATTCCTGACGCACTGATCCCTGCGCCGGAATCTCATGCGGCACCCCGTGAGCGCAGTCGACCTGGTAGATCAATCGCTGCGACGCGGCGGGGGCGGTCGGACCGGGGACGGTAACCCCGTCGGCATATTCTTTCTGGGTCAAGGTGCCGCGGTCGAAGCGGTACCACAGCCAGCCGTGCTCGAATATCTGCCGGATGCCGTTGTTCCATGCCGTCGAGGCCGAGGTGGGAAAGCCCAGCGTGCCAGCGGGGCCACCGAGCAACAGATAGCGGGACCATATCTGCGGAGGGATCCAGTACCACGGCCTCCCGTCCCGGCCGACGAGAGCGCTGTGCTGCCCGTTCTCGTCCGAGAGGCCTATCTTCCCGCCGCCGCGTAGCCTGACGAGGTCGCTGTCCGGGAAGCCGGCTTGCAGCGTGCTCTGTACTCCGTCACCGGCGCCGATGGCCAGGAAGGCGGCGTATGGCCGCCCGGTCAGCAGGTAGGCCCGGTCCGGCTGGGTGGCGAAGATGGCGCTGCTGCCGTGCGGCCCGTCGAGGTTCTGATGGTGGCCGCCGAGCAACGCGATGACCGGGCCCAGTGGACAGCCCAGCGCTGACGCGCCACCGCCGCGTTCGTAGGCATCGAAGAAGACCTTCTCGTATTCCTCGTTTCCCGCTCCGACCGGCACGCACGCGGGTGCGGCTCGTTCCCGGACCGCGGTCTGCCAGGAACGTCCCGCGACGCCGCCGAGCAGGAGTACTGCCGTTGTGGCGACGAGCAGTATCGCGACGGAATGCCGGCGGCGCTCGGGGGTCCCCTTGGTCCACCGGAAGAGCCAGCCGAGCAGAAGGGTCAGTACCACGGCCTCGACGAAGAAGGTGGTGAACCAGATCGCTTTCTGCCCGGCGGGCAGGTCGAGAATGCCGATGATGCTCGTCGGTGTGGCGAACAGGACGCCCCAGATGCCGGCGATCTCGGCGAATGACGTGCGCGAGGGCGGCTTTTCGATCGAGGGCACGGCGGGCGGTTTCGCGGCGAACCGCCGCAAGCGGTCTCGTAGGTGTGAGATGACGGTACGAATGCGTCGCATGTGTCCTCCGCGACCTGGGCGCGGATGGCGGAGTCCCACGGGGGACCCCGCCACTGGGGTTGACTACATTCCGCGGGCCGGCGTCGTCCGTTGCCAGACCGTGGTGCCGTAGGCGTCGATGAGGACGGACGACCCGGACACCCGCAGCGAGGCGCCCGGGCGCCCGTCGGTGGCCGACGCCCGCACCGCTGAGCCGTCGGCGCGTTGCAGGACGAGGTTGCCGTCGTACTGCATGACCGCCTTGACCGCTCCTAAGCCGTTGGTGTCGCTGGCCCAGAACACGAAGTTGTCCGGGGTGCGGTAGAGGACGAGGTTGCCGTCACCCTGCAGTACGAGCCGGGACGTGTTGTCGGGCGAATAGAGGGTGCCGCCGACGCCCAGGTACTGGTTCTGGCCGAGGACGGAACCGCCGTTGATCTGGATCGGCGCCGTTTTCGGGATGATGTTCCAGCGGACCACCTCGGTGTTCTCCGGCGGATCGTTGGGGGTGACCAGGGCGCGGACTCCGCTGATCCGTTGCCAGGCGGGCATGTCCCATCCACAGCTGGTGTTGTTGCGGCCGATCAGCAGCGGCCCGTTGCGGACGGTCCAGTGAATGGCGTCCGTGCTGCGGGCTATGCCGACCGCGGTCTGGGTGTCAGTACGCGCGCAGGCGCCGGAAGCCCCGCTGAAGGCCTCGAACAGGAGATACCAGTAGCCGTCGGCCTCGCGCGTCATGTCGCCCATGCCGATGCCGTAATTCGCCCACGACGGGGTGGACGAGAGCACGAACGGCGTCCGCGGGCCGGAGTAGTCCTGGACCAGGCTGGTCAGGCGCACCATGGCCCGTTGCTGCTTGAGGTGGTTGGTGGAGTCGTGGCCGTGGAAGGTGACGATGTAGCCGGCGCCGTCCTTTTCGATGTCCGGGGTGCCGATCTCGTCGTCCCACGCCCCGACGGCGCCCGGCGCGAGGAGCCGGGTGCTGCTCGACCAGTTGGTGCCGTCGGTGCTGGTGACCCACCGGACCGAATGCAGGCTCCGCGGGTGACCCGGGCCGTTGCCGTTCGGATCCTGGTCGCGCTGTTCGAACACCATGACCAGGCGCGAACCGTCCGCGATCACGTCGGGCGCGTAGACCCAGGTGCTGCGTACGGCGTCGTTCTGGGTGCAGCTCTGACCGTCCTGCACTGTCTGCAGGGCGGCGAGGGGGCGTCCGCCGTTCGCCGGCGCCCACGTGGCGCCGTTGTCGCCGGAGGTCGCGTACGCGATGCCTTGCGGGATCGGGCAGATTTGCCCGGACGGGCTGACGAACGTCCGGTAATAGAGGAAGTACTGGTTGTTCCAGACGATCGAGCTGGTCTCCGCGTGCCCGCCGATGCCGCTGCCGAACGGGTTGGGCGTCTGCTGGGTGATTGCCGCGGTGTCGGAGAAGAGCTGACATCCGATGTCGCAGGTCGCGGCCACGGCCGGACGTGCGGGCACGGAGATCGCGCCGGCTCCCAGGAGCAGAACCGCGAGAGCTCGTTTCCAGAAACGTGTCGTCTTCATGGGTGTCTCCGCGTCGGTCAGAAGTAGTCGGTCAGAAGTAGAGGGTGGCCGGGGCGGTGAACATGTGGATCCAGTCGACGTCCTGGCGGGCCGGGCGCATCAATGTCCCCGAGGCCGGGATCATGTCCATCTGCGCACCGCCGTTGGTGACCTCGTAGTAGTTGATCGACACGTTGACCGTGCAGATCTTGACGGCGTCGACGTACCAGGCGACCGAGGTGGGCTCCCAGTCAACCGCGTAGTTGTGGAACTGGGTGGAGTCGCCGTGCCACGTGCACTGGCTCTGCGTGCCGTCGTGATGGACGAACAGGTCGAGAGACGGGTCGGCGACGTCGCGCTCGGCGAAGTCGATCTCCGAGTTGGCCCAGTCCGCGTCGTCCTTGGGCCACATCAGCGGTACGGCGTGCCAGGCGTGGCCGCCGTTGTCGGACAGCGGGACGGCTCGTTCGCGTACCTCGACCCGTCCGTACTTGAACGGTCGCGTGCGGGCGGCGAGACCGCCGGTCGTACCGTCCGCGGTGCCGGTGACCGAGAGGTAGCCGCCGGCCTCGGTGGTCTGGGAGGCGCAGCGAAGGCCGTGGCCGTTGAAGCCGGAGTAGCAGCCTGTGCTCTCCCCCGGGTCGGTGCCGAAGAGCACCCATTTGTTCAGGTCGACGGAGGTGCCGTTGTACTCATCCGACTGGCTCGCGACCGCGGTGCCCCAGTTGTAGCGCACCGAGGCGACGTCGCTCGTCCCGGCCGTGTTGAGCTCGTAGTCGCACATCGTCGCCTTGAAGTCGGTGCCGGTGGCGTTGCCGAAGTTGCCGGTCTGCAGCACGTGGACTGAAGCGGCTCCGTTCGGGACGGTGAACGTGGCCGACACCGCGATCCACGTCCCGTGGTCGACGGTCGACGCCGGCAGGGTCACCGTCGGCCCGCCGGCCGAACTCAGGTAGTTGCCGGACGGGCCGTACCAGTCGACCTCGATCTTCGCCGTGCCGGAGCCGAAGACCACGGCGTCGCGAGCCGAGAAGGTCCAGCTCTGGCCGGCGGTGACCGACAGCTGCGGCATGTAGAACTCGTGACCGCTGGTGTCGAACGCCCAGTTGGCGCCCGGCAGGTCGCCGACCGGATCGCGGCTGACGGACGCCCCGTCGAGAGATCCCCATCCGTTGAGGTTGGACGCCAGAACGGGGTTGGTGCACGCGTTGCCGGCGGCCGCGGCGGGTGCACTCGTGGCGCTGACAATAGAGGTGACCATGGTCAGGAAGGTGATGATGGCAAGCGCTGTGCGGCCAATGACCCTACGCATCGGGACCCTTTCGCAATACGACACTCCGGACTCGTACAGCCTGGCCGAGCGTCGATCAGGAAAGACCGGGGAAACAATCCTGGTAACGTTCCAGCGGAATTTGAGACGCTGTTCCCGTCATCGGGTGCCCGAGCCGGTCGGGCAGGGATGCGGCGAACCGTGATAGAGACCGGCCGGGACGTCGAAGCGCGCGACGATCTGCGCGCCGGCCGGCATGGCGGTGATTCCGGCGTAGTTGTCGGCGTCGTGCCCGGCGGCGATGTAGTTGTCGAGATCATTGCGGATGGCGTCCAGGGCCTCGGGGGTCGCCAGGACGTACTCGAACTTGCGGGCATAGGTGACCGCCTCGTCGTATCCCAGGTGGTCGACGTAGGCCCAGCTGCCGTCCGGCGAGCCGATGTCGGCGTCGTGAATCAGGATCTTGCCGTTGGGAGCGGGATTGCCCAGGGCGTCGCAGGTCCGCGGATCGCTGTGGACCAGCAGGACCATCCGGCGGCGCTCCTCGACCGGCCCGATCACCTGACCTGACAGGTTGAAGGGGCCGGTGATCGGCAGGGTGCCGTCGTTGATCACCACGGGGCAGAACCGGAGGTCGCCGGCCTCGGCGGGCAGCGGTTGGGCCGAGGCCGGGCCGGACCTGGCCGGCGTACAGGGGGCAGGGGCCGGTGACCGGTTGCTTCCTGAGCCTTGGGTGGTGCCGATGGCGTAGGCCGACGCGAGCGAGACAAGGACGATCGCGATGCCGCCGAGCAGCCACCGCCGTCGCGAAGGGAGGACCCGCCGGTCGCCGGGCGGCAAGGGCGTCTCTTGCTCGGCCGGGGCCTGATCGGCCGGCGGCGGCCCGGCCGACGACGCGTGCCGGTTCCAGAGATCAACCAAGGTCTCCGGGTCGGTGCCGCACACCTTGGACCACAGCGCCACCTGTTCTTTCGTCGGCAGCGCACGACCGCTCAGCCATCGGCTGACCGTTGCCTTCGAGGAATACATCCGCGACGCGAGATCGGACAGGCTCAGGCCCGCTTTCTCGCGGCCGCGTCGCATTTCCTCGATCAATGCGCGCTGCGAAGCTATTACGTCGGAAGGAATGTCGCCCATCGCGCCGGGTGCGCGGCGACGTGGCGTCTCGCCCATAAGCCCTCAACGGTCGATGTAACGTTTCTCGGTTTCTGTCGCTGGCTGCTGGGACGTTATCAGCGGAATCGAAAAGATCGCCATGAATGGCCTCCCGATCCGCCTTGTAGGAAGCCGCGTTCCGACTGAACGGTCAGCGAAGAAAGATGAACAGGTCTAGGAATCCGCCTCGTCCGATCCCTGCTTGACCCTCGCCGAGCACACGTTGCCGGTACCGGGGGGAGCGGCCACCGCACTGCGCCCGCAGTGACCTGAACCGGATAGTTGGTTGCTTTGCTCGTGATATCGCCAGAGGGTGGTACTGAGGGCTTTCGATGGCATTGGTGCCGAGATGAGGTGTGTATGCCCAGACCGGAACGCGCTCTTGACTCGACTGACGGGCCGGTGTCGGCGTTGGCCCTGGAGTTGCGGGCACTGCGGTCCGGCGCCGGCGGCCCCGCGTACCGGGAGTTGGCCAGGCACACGGCGTTCTCCGCCACGACGCTGGCCGAGGCCGCCGGTGGGCGGCGGATGCCGACCCTGGAGGTGACCCTGGCCTATGTGAAGGCCTGCGGCGGCGACCTCGCCGAGTGGGAGGACCGGTGGCAGGCCACCATGGCGGCGCTCACCGCGGACCGTCACGACGACGAGGAGGCCGAGGCGCCGTACCCCGGTCTGCGGGCCTTCCAGTTCGCCGACGCCGACCGGTTCTTCGGCCGGGAGCAGCTGGTCGGCCGGCTTGTGCGTGACCTGTCCAGGCGCCGTTTCCTGGCCGTCTTCGGCGCCTCGGGCAGCGGCAAGTCGTCGCTGCTGCGGGCGGGTCTGCTCCCGGCCGTCGCCGCCGGTGACGCCGACCTCCGGTTCGCGGTCCTGACGCCCGGCGTCGAGTCGATGCGGCACCTTTCCGCCGCGCTCGGCGCGTCCCCGCCCGACCTGCTGGTGGTCGACCAGTTCGAGGAGGTCTTCACGCTCTGCACCCGGGAGGAGGAACGCCGGCGGTTCATCGACGCGCTGCTGGACCTCACCTCGACCCCGGTGACCCGGTCCGCGACCGCAATCAAGGTGGTGATCGGGGTCCGGGCGGACTTCTATCCCCGCTGCGGCAGCTACCCCCGGCTGGTGACGGCCATGCACGGCGCGCAGGTGCTCGTCGGATCGATGACCGCCGACGAGCTGCGTGAGGCCATCTGTCAGCCCGCCGTGCAGGCCGGGTTCTCGGTGGAGCGGGCGCTGTCGGCCACCGTGGTGAGCGACGCCCTCCGGCAGTCCGGGGCGTTGCCGCTGGTCTCGCACGCGATGCGGGAGACCTGGCTGCGCCGCCGGGGCAATGTGCTGACGCTGGCCGGGTACCAGGCGGCCGGCGGCGTGGAGGGCGCGCTGGCCCGCACGGCGGAGCGGGTGTACAGCGGGTTGACCGACCAGCAGCAGCTCATCGCCCGTGACCTGCTGCTGCGGCTGACCGCACTGGGCGAGGGCACCGAGGACACCCGGCGCCGCCTGACGCGGGCCGAGGTGGAGGACCTCGGCTCGGCCGACCTCAGCGTGGTCCTGGAGAGACTGGCCGCCGTCCGGCTGCTCACCCTCGACGCGGGAACGGTCGACGTCGGTCATGAGGCGCTGATCCGCTGCTGGCCGAAGCTGCGCGGATGGCTGACGGCCGACCGGGAGGGGCTGCGGATGCACCGCCAGCTGACGGAGGCCGCCGACGCCTGGCGCACGCTCGACCACGACCAGGGCGTGCTCTACCGCGGCGCCCGGCTGACCGCGGTCCGGGAGTGGCTTCACCGGTCGCCGCAGGTCCGGCTCTCCGGATCCGAACAGGCCTTTCTGGACGCCAGTGTGGCCGCCGAGCAGCGCGAGCGGCACGCCGCCGACCGCCGGGCCCGCGCCCGGCGGCTGGCGACCGTCGCGCTGAGCGTGCTGCTGGTGTTCGCCGTGGCCGGTGGCGCCACCGCCGTGGTCCAGCGGGGCGAGGCGGTCACGGCCAGTCATGCCGCGCTGTCCCGCCAGAAGGCGGCCGAGACCGTGCGGGCGCTCAACGCCGGCGACGTCGAAGGCGCGCTCGAGTCGGGCCTGGACGCCTACCAGGCGGCACCGACCGTGGAAGGCCGCAGCGCGCTGCTGTCGGCGGACTCGGGATGGGGATATCACGGCCAACTGCGCGGCCACGCCGGCCTGGTGCCCACCGTCGCGTTCCAGCCCGGCGGCTATCTGCTGGCCTCCGGCGGCCAGGACGGGGAAATCATCCTGTGGGACGCGGCTCGGCGCCAGCGGACCGGGCAACTGCCCGGTCACCGGCTGGCGGTCCGCTCGCTGCAGTTCAGCCCGGACGGCACGCGGCTGGCCTCGGCGAGCAGCGACGGCACCGTCATGATCTGGGACGTCGCGCGACGCCGCGCGGTGCGCACGTTGACCGGGCACACCGGTGCCGTCACCGGGTTGGCGTTCAGCCCGGACGGCACGCGGCTGGCGTCGACCGGCGTGGACCGAACCGTCCGGTTGTGGCGGGTCGCCGACGGCGCGCCGCTGGCCCGGCTGCGCGGCCCCGGCGGTTCGCGGCCCGAGGTCGCGTTCAGCCCGGACGGTGTGAAGCTGGCCTCGGTCGGCGCCGCCGGCACCGTCACGGTGTGGGACACCCGGCGGGACACCGCGTTGGTGACCCTCGCCGCCAGCCCCATGCCGCTGTACACCGTGGCGTTCAGCCCGGACGGCCGGTTGCTGGCCGAGGGCGGCCAGGACCGGGTCATCCAGCTCTGGGACACCCGCACGTGGACGGTGGCGATGCGGTTCCAGGCGCACTCCGGGCAGGTACGCGGACTGGCCTTCACTCCCGATTCGGCGTTGCTGGTGTCGGCGGCCTACGACCGTACGGCGATGATCTGGGACCTCCGGCGCAAGGGGCGGCTGGTCACGCTGCCGGGCCAGAGCCCAGCCCAGTACGACGTGGCGCTGAGCAGTGACGGGCGCATGATCGCCACCGCCATCGCCGACCAGACCATCCTGCTGTGGGACCGCAGCCGGTTGCCGCTGGCCGGGCACACCGGCACCGTGGAAGACCTCGCGTTCCGCCCCGACGGCGGGCTGCTCGCCTCGGCCAGCGACGACGGCAGCATCGCGCTGTGGGACCCGGCGCGGCGCACGCTGACATCCACGCTGCCCGGCCACCCCGGTGGCGTCGCCGCGGTGGCCTACAGCGCCGACGGACGGCTGCTGGCCTCGGGCGGCTGGGACCGCACGGTCGCGCTGTGGGACGACCGCCGGAACACGCCGACGGCGACCCTGCCCAAACAGGCCGACATCGTCACCTCGCTGGCGATCCAGCCGGGCAACCGCCTACTGGCCGCGGGACTCGGCGACGGCACCGTGGTGCTCTGGGACCTCACCGACCGCACCCGGACCCGGCAGCTGCGCGCGCACCGGCTGCTGACCAACGACGTGGCGTTCAGCCCGGACGGCCGGCTGCTCGCCGCGGCCAGCCTGGACCGCACCGTCACCGTGTGGCAGGTCGCCACCGGCACGCTGCTGGCCACGCTGCGCAGCGACGGCCTCGACCAGCAGGCCGTGGCATTCAGCCCGGACGGCCGCCGCCTGGCCGCCGGCGGCGGCGACGGGGTGATCCGCATCTGGGACGTCGCCCGCCGGACCGTGGCGGCCACCCTGACCGGGCACGTCGGCCCGGTCACCGACCTGGCCTACCGCGCGGACGGCCGGTACCTCGCGTCAGCGGGCGCCGACCACTCCGTGATCATCTGGGACACCGCCGGCGCGCGGGCCTGGGCCCGGCTGTCCGGGCTGAGCGACCCCGTGACGAGCGTGGCGTGGAGCCCGGACGGTCAGCAGCTGGCCAGCGCCGGCGGCGACCAGATGGTGACCCTGTGGCCGACCGGGCCGGAACGGGCCGCCGCCGATGTGTGCCGGCGACTCGAACACGACTTCGGCCGGCGGCACGCGGGCTGTCCCGGCAGTCACTGACCGCCGGCGGCCGGGTACGGCAGCGGCGGGTTGAAGTACGGCGTAGCCACGAGATCGTGGTAGGCCTGTGCCGCGGCGGGCCGCCCCACGAACGCGTTGCACTCGCTGCCCTGCCAGTGCACGAACGCCTTGATCTGCGGATATCGGCCCTGCTCGACGACGAGCCGCTCGGCGTCGCGGTAGAACTGCACCTGGTCGGCCTCGCTGCCGCCGTCGGCGCCCTTGGTGGCCCACTCGGCCAGCATGATGGGCTTGCCCGGGTCGCCGGGCT
The DNA here is from genome assembly GCF_040682075.1 of Actinoplanes sp. NPDC051411. NCBI lineage: Bacteria > Bacillati > Actinomycetota > Actinomycetes > Micromonosporales > Micromonosporaceae > Actinoplanes > Actinoplanes sp. NPDC051411. The sequence goes on from NZ_JBFBAD010000016.1 coordinate 12,133, forward strand.
TGGCCCACACGCTGCCGTCCGCGTCGCGCGCGCCGGCCCCGGTGGCCCAGGCGTAGAAGCGGTACTCGCTGCTGTCATCGACGCCGGGGCCGGTGCCACCGAGCGTCGTGGCGAGCCCGCCCGGTGCTCCCGTCCCGGTGCACAGGCCACCGTACGGGTCGTAGCCGAGCCAGTCGACGTACCCGTCGCCCGGGTACAACTCGTTCCACTCGTGCACCCGCCGCTGGTAGCCGGTCATGTCCCAGACGAAAATGAGACTGCCGCGCACGCCGTCGGCGACGGCCAGGTCGACCAGGTGCCGGTAGGCGGCCACGTAGTCCGCGGCGGTCCCGTACGCGCCGACGTCGTCCTCGGGTTCGTGGTGGAACGCGAGGAACACCTTCCTGCCGCCGGCGGTCGCGGCCCACTGGGCGATGTTCGCCATCAGGGCGTGCAGTTCGCCGTCGTGGCCGCCGGAGGCCACGTCCGCCCACGGGTAGATCGTCCCGGCGGAATTCCGCGGCTTCAGGTTGAACAGGTACATCCGGCCGCCGTCGATGGCCTCGCGAGCGGCCGGCTTCGGAAACGGCTTGGTCGGCGAATCGTGGGACTGGAACGTCAGGAACTCGTGGTAGATCTGCGCCCGCTGCCCGATCGTGGACTCGAACTCGGCCAGGGTCTGCACGTCCGGCGCCACGCCCTGCCAGGCCCCGCACGCCGGTACGTAGATGGCACTGGGCGGCTGGTCACACCCGGCGGCTGCCACCGGCCCGCCCACGAGGACGGGCTCCACCAGGAGCGCGGCCACCACCGCCGCGGGCCGAACCAGCCGTTGCCATGACCACATCGGTACTCCCTCGCTCGGACCGCCTTGTGCCAGGCATAGCTGGTCGGCGGGTTGTCCGGCACCGGTCACCAGCACCGGACAACGGCCCTCCACGGGTCCGGCGGTTGTCCGGCTCAGCACACCGCTACCGGGCAAACCGATACCCCGATAGACCGGTCTCGAAGGCGGCCGAGGTCGCCGCCCACGCTGTCCTGAATGGACCAGCTGTGAAGGAGTGAAGGATGAGAGTAGGCAGGATGGCCGTGCTCGCGGGAAGCACCGGCGTGGCCTCGGTCGCGGCCCTCGCCCTGGCGGCGCCGGCGCAGGCGTCCTCGTACGAATGGAACACCGCCACGGCGGGCTCGCCGCCGGCCGGAATGAAGTGCGTGTCCATGACCGGCGCCGAAGCGTGCTTCGAGAAGAACGGCGACAAGTGGTGGGTCCGGGACACCGCGTCCGACAGCCACTCGGCAACCGCGTCGTGGGAAAACGACGTGTTCGACGGCATCCAGTGGCGGTTGTACCGCCAAGGATCCTGCGTGAACAAGCTCGGCTACGGCCAATGGGGCGTGTGCAACAAGGACTACTACGAGAGCGGCAGCAACAACGACCTCGGCGGGAAGGGCAGCCAGCTCACCTGGCAGGCGTGCGTCTACGACTCCGCCGCCGGCACCTGGCACGGGTGCTCGACCGACATCGCCTGGGTCGACAACGACGCCTGAGTACAAGTCGCGAAAGACCACCTTGATGGGAGATCGAAAGATGTTCATGCATAAGCTGTCTGTCGCATTGGTCGCGGGTGCCGCCCTGATGGGAGCCGGGGCGATCGCGACTCCGGCCTCCGCCGCGGGGACGGAGGCAACCGCGGCCGCGGCCGGCACCGCACCCGCGTGCATCGGCCGCGACGTCCACTCCGTCCTGGAGTACGTGACGCTCAGCAACAACTGCGGCAAGACCATGCAGGTGAAGGTCATCATCGACGCCGGGTCGGACAGCCCCTGCTACCGGATGGGCAGCGGATCGTCGGTCACCTACTGGTACGGCGGCATCTACAACCGGACGGTCGTGTGCTGAGGTGAACAGCAGCCGGACGCCGCGACGTACCGCGGCGTCCGGCTGCGCACGGCACCCGTCCCGCCTCGGTTGGCCGGAGATCATACTCATAGGCATGACGGTCGTGGTGCTCGCCGTGATCTGCGCGGTGCTGCTCGCCGGACACCTGGTGGTGCTGTTGCGCCGGCGTCCGAGCGGGCTCGGGACGGCGGCCGACCGGGCCACCTTCGACACCCTGCACACGGCCGGTCAGGCGGCCAAGGGGCTGCGCGAAGGGCTGACCGCGAGCGGCGCCGAGCGGGCGATCAAGCACCTCCGGCCGCTGCTCGGCGCGTCGGCGGTCGCATTGACCGACCTCGAGACGACCCTCGCGGTGGACGGTCACGGTCATTCGCACCCGGTCGACCCGTTCGCCCACGGCCGTCTCGCCCTGGCCGCCGGGCGTACGGTCGTGCTCGGCCGGGAGGAGATGGCCTGCCCGGCCGAGTGCCCGATCAAGGCCGCGGTGGTCGCCCTCCTGACCGAGGGCACGCTCATCGCGTACGCCCGGGAGCCGTCGGCGATCCTCGTCCGCGCGACCGATGAGGTCGCCGCGTGGATCGGCGAGCAGTTGGAGCTGGGCGAGGCCGAGCAGCACGGGCGAATGCTCGCCGAGGCCGAGTTGCGGGCGTTGCGCGCCCAGATCAGCCCGCATTTCATCTACAACTCGCTCAACGCGGTGGCCACCTTCGTCCGCACCGACCCGGAGCGCGCCCGCGAGCTGCTGCTGGAGTTCGCGGACTTCACCCGCTACGCCTTCCGCCGGGGCGGCGACTTCGCCACGCTCTCCGACGAGCTGCGCAACACCGAGCGCTATCTGGTGCTCGAGCAGGCCCGGTTCGGCGACCGCCTGCGGGTGTCGCTGCGGGTCGCCCCCGAGGTGCTGCCGATCAGCGTGCCGTTCCTGGTCGTACAGCCGCTGGTGGAGAACGCGGTGCGGCACGGCCTGGGCGCCGACCGCGAGACCATGACCGTGTCCATCGTGGCCGCCGACGAGGGGTCGACCGCGCTGCTGACCGTGGAGGACGACGGGGTCGGCGCCGATCCGGAGGTGGTGCGGGCCGCCCTGGTCGGTGGGCAGGCCGGGGTCGGGCTGAGCAATGTTGACTCGCGGCTGCGGCAGGTGTTTGGTGACAAGCATGGCCTCGTGGTCGAGACAGCGCCCGGTGCCGGAACGAAGGTCACGCTCCGCATCCCCAAGTTCGCCCCCCGGGCTCCGCGCCTTGGTGCTGGATGACGAGCCGCACGCCCGCGACGAGATCTCGTTCCTGCTCGACGGCGATCCCCGGATCGGTTCGGTGCGGTCGGCCGCGTCCGGCGCGTCGGCGCTCAAGTTGCTCAGCAACGAGCCGTTCGACGTGCTGTTCTGCGACATCAAGATGCCCGGGCTGAACGGGCTCGAGCTGGCCCGGGTGGTCAGCCAGTTCTCGGCGCCGCCGGCGATCGTGTTCATCACGGCGTACGAGGATCACGCGGTCGAGGCGTTCGGGCTCCAGGCGGTCGACTACGTGATGAAGCCGATCCGGGCCGAGCGGCTGCGCAAGGCGGTGCGCCGGGCGGTCGAGAGCCGGCTCTCCGCCCACTCGTCGCCCGCGGAGCACGAGGAGCAGGCGGACGAGACGATCCCGGTCGAGCTGGGCGGGGTCACCAGGTTCGTGCACCGCTCCGAGGTGCGCTATGTCGAGGCGTACGGCGACTACGTGCGGCTCTACACCGACGACGGCGAGCAGCACCTGATCCGGGCCACCCTCAACGTGCTCGAGGAGCGGTGGTCGGGGGCCGGATTCGTGCGTACGCACCGCAGCCTGCTGGTGCGGCTCGACCGGGTCGACGAGATGATCCGCTCGCCGGACGGGCACACCACGCTGCGGGTCGGGCCGGACGAGCTGGCGGTTTCGCGCCGGCACTACCGCGAGGTGCGCGACCGGCTGGCCAGCCGATGACCGAGCGGGTCCGGATCGTGCATCCGCGCACCGAGGCGGCGTCGCGGGTGCCGGTTCCGCCGGCCGTGCGGGCGCCGGGCGGTGACCCCGATGTCGATGTCGACGACGTCTCGATCCGGTCGCTGATCCGCGGGCAGGCCCGGATCGCCGCCCTGGTCACGACGGCGACCGCGGTCCTGCTGGGCGGGCTGGCCACGCTGGGTGTGTTCTGGCCGGCGTCCGGGCGTACGAGGCTGGCGCCCTGGCTGGTTCTCGGCGTGCTCGTCTATCCGCTGCTGATCGCGCTGGCGTGGTTCGGCGTACGCCAATCGGAGCGCAACGAGGACGCCTTCCGCGACGTGACCACCCGCCGATGACCGCGACCGCGGTCGCCCTGGTCAGCATCCTGACCGTGGTCGTCGGCACCTTCGGCCTGCGGCGGGCGCGCACGACCGGCGACTTCTACGTCGCCTCGCGGGCGGTGACGCCGCGCTGGAACGCGGCCGCGATCGGCGGCGAATACCTGTCCGGGGCGTCGTTCCTGGGCATCGCCGGGCTGATCCTCGCCTACGGCTACGACGCGCTCTGGTACCCGGTCTGTTACACCGCCGGCTACCTGATCCTGCTGGCCGTGGTGGCCGCGCCGCTGCGCCGCAGCGGCGCCTACACACTGCCCGACTTCGCGCAGATCCGGCTCGAGTCGATCGCCGTGCGGCGGGTCGCCGGGGCGCTGGTCGTCATCATCGGCTGGCTCTATCTGGTGCCGCAGCTGGAGGGGGCCGGGCTCGCGCTGACCACGCAGACCGGTGCCCCGGGCTGGCTGGGCGGCCTGCTCGTGGTCGTGGTGGTGCTGACCGCGGTGACCGCGGGCGGCATGCGGTCGATCACGTTCGCCCAGGCCATCCAGTACTGGATCAAGCTGATGGCCCTGCTGATCCCGGCTCTGGTCCTCATCGGAGTGTGGCATCACGGCTCGCCGCCCCGCCGGCCGGTGTCGGTCACAGTGGACAGTGCCACCACGGTTCGCGTGCCGGTGGCCGAAAGTCTGACCGTGCGCGGCGTCGTCGACGGCCTGCCAGTCGACGGGCCGGTGTCGCTGCCCGCCGGCACGCATCATCTCGCCGCACACACCACAGTGGACCTGAAGCCGGCCGATGTGGTGCCGGTCATCGCCTCGCGGCCGGTCAACGACACCGCGTCGTGGCTGCGGCCGCTCGGTTCGGGCACGCCGCACCCGCTCTATGCCAGCCTGTCGCTGATCGTCGGCATCTGCCTCGGCACGATGGGCCTGCCGCACGTGCTGGTGCGCTTCTATACCAACACCGACGGCCGGGATTCGCGCCGCACCACGCTGGTCGTCATCGGCCTGCTGTCGATGTTCTACCTGCTGCCCACGGTCTTCGGCACGCTCGGCCGGCGCTACGTGCCCGACCTGCTGCTGACCGGCAACACCGACAGCACGGCGTTGCTGCTGCCGGAGCGGATGATCGGCGGCGCGGCCGGCATCTGGCTGAGCTCGCTGGTCACCGCGGGCGCGTTCGCCGCGTTTCTGTCCACTGTGTCGGGTCTGACGGTGTCGGTCGCCGGCGTGCTCGGGCAGGACCTGTTCCGCGACACCCAGGCGACCCGGCGACTGCGGATCCGGTCATTCCGGCTGGGCGCGATTCTCGCGCTTTCCGTGCCGTACGCGCTGAGCCTGCCCACCGAACGGCTGGGGGTGGCCGCCGTGGTGGCCCTGGCGTTCACCGTCGCCGCCTCCACTTTCTGTCCGCTGCTCGTGCTCGGCATCTGGTGGCGGCGCCTGACCGACGTCGGCGCGCTGGCCGGGATGGTGGCGGGCGGCACGATGTCGCTGTTCGCGGTGCTGTTGACGCTGGTCGACGACGATCCGGCGGGCTGGCTCGGTGTCCTGCTGCGGCAGCCCGCGGTGTGGACGGTGCCGATCGCGTTCGCGGTGATGATCGTCGTCTCGCTGGCGTCCGCCCGGCGGGTGCCCGCCTCGGTGAGCCGCTTCATGATTCGGCTGCACGCGCCGGAGGCCCGCTGATCGTCCCCGGGCGACCACTCGGCGCAACCCGCGGACCGCACATCGCCCATCACTCCCGGTCATCGAACGACCCCGGCGACTCGGTCGCCCGGTGGAAGCATGCGCTCAAACGGGACATCCCGCTTTCCTTGCTTCCCCGCGAGAGGAGCACTTCCTATGACGACCACCAGAGATTCCCTCGGTGACCGCGCCCCGGCCGACGCGCCGCGCTTCGGTTTCGGGGCCGGCGTCGCCGACCCCGGGCCGCTCGGCCTGGCCGGATTCGCCGGCACCACGTTCTTCCTGTCCGCGGTCAACACCGGGATCCTGCCCGAGTCGGTCGGCGGCGTCGTGCTCGGACTGGCCCTCTTCTACGGCGGCATAGCCCAGTTGCTGGCCGGCATGTGGGAGTTCGTGAAGGGCAACACGTTCGGGGCGACCGCGTTCGGGTCGTTCGGCGCGTTCTGGATGTCGTACTACTTCCTGGTCTTCCACGTGGCGGGCGGGCTCAAGGCGGCTCCGAGCGACATCAACCACGCGCTGGCGTGGTACCTGCTGATGTGGACGATCTTCACGGCGTACATGACGATCGCGGCGTCCCGGGTGTCGCTGGCCGTACTGGCGGTCCTCGGCGCGCTGACGCTGACGTTCCTGTTCCTGACGCTGGGCAAATTCGCCGGCAACGGCGAGAGCCTGACCAAGATCGGCGGCTGGATCGGTTTCGTCACCGCGGTCCTCGCCTGGTACGCCTCGATGGCCGCGGTCACCAACGCGACCTGGAAGCGGGTCGTCTTCCCGGTGTTCCCGAGGGTCTGAGATGAGCGAGACCCTCTCCAACCTGCTGCGCGAGGAACGCCGTTTCCCGCCTCCAGCCTCGTTCGCCGCGGCGGCCAACGTGACCGCCGCGGCGTACGCGGAGGCGGACGCCGACCGCCTGGCCTTCTGGGAGACCCAGGCCTCGCGGCTGACGTGGGCCGACCCGTGGACCGAGGTGCTCGACTGGTCCGGCGCGCCGGTCGCGAAGTGGTTCGCCGGCGGGCGGCTCAACGTCGCCTACAACTGCGTCGACCGGCACGTCGAGGACGGGCACGGCGACCAGGTCGCGTTCCACTGGGAGGGCGAGCCGGGCGACACCCGGGCCATCACCTACGCCCAGCTCAAGAACATGGTCTGCCAGGCCGCCAACGCGCTCGTCGAACTGGGCGTCCGGACCGGCGACCGGGTCGCCATCTACATGCCGATGATCCCGGAGACGGTCGTCGCGATGCTCGCCTGCGCGCGGCTCGGGGCACCGCATACGGTCGTCTTCGGCGGGTTCTCGGCGACCGCGCTCTCCGACCGCATCCTCGACTGCGACGCCCGCGTGGTGATCACGGCCGACGGCGGCTACCGGCGCGGCGCGGTGTCGGGGCTCAAGCCGGTCGTCGACGAGGCGTTGCAGCGCTGCCCGGACGTGCGGTCGGTGCTCGTGGTGCGGCGCGGCGGCAACGACGTCGGCTGGACCCCGGGGCGCGACGTGTGGTGGCACGACGTGGTCGACCGGCAGCCCGTCGACCACGCCCCGGAGGCCTTCGACGCCGAGCACCCGCTGTTCGTCATGTACACCTCGGGGACGACCGGCAAGCCGAAGGGCATCCTGCACAGCAGCGGGGGCTACCTGACCCAGGTGGCGTACACCCATCACGCGGTCTTCGACCTCAAGCCGGACGACGACCTCTACTGGTGCGGTGCCGACATCGGCTGGATCACCGGGCACAGCTACATCGTGTACGGCCCGCTCGCCAACCGGGCCACCTCGTTCCTGTACGAGGGCACGCCCAACACGCCGGACGAGCACCGCTGGTGGGAGATGATCGAGCGGTACCGGATCTCGATCCTGTACACCGCGCCGACCACCATCCGTACGTTCATGAAGTGGGGCGCCGAGGTGCCCGAGGCGCACGACCTGTCCTCGCTGCGCCTGCTCGGCTCGGTCGGCGAACCGATCAACCCCGAGGCGTGGATGTGGTACCGGTCGGTGATCGGCGGCGACCGCTGCCCGGTGGTCGACACCTGGTGGCAGACCGAGACCGGGGCGATCATGATCAGCCCGCTGCCCGGGGTCACCGCGACCAAGCCGGGCTCGGCGATGACCGCGCTGCCCGGCATCGAAGCCGATGTCGTCGACAACGAGGGCCGACCGGTGCCCAACGGGGGCGGCGGCATCCTGGTGCTGACCGAGCCCTGGCCGTCGATGACCCGGGGGATCTGGGGCGACCTGGCCCGGTTCAAGGAGACGTACTGGGAACGGTTCGCCGCCGAGGGCTTCTACCTGGCCGGCGACGGGGCGAAGAAGGACGACGACGGCGACATCTGGCTGCTGGGCCGCATCGACGACGTCATGAACGTCTCCGGGCACCGCATCTCGACCACCGAGGTCGAGTCGGCGCTGGTCTCGCACTCCTCGGTCGCCGAGGCGGCGGTGGTCGGGGCGACCGACCCGACGACCGGGCAGGCGATCGTCGCGTTCGTCATCCTGCGGGGCGGCGCGGCCGACGACGACATCGCCCGGGTGCTGCGCGACCACGTCACCAAGGAGATCGGGCCGATCGCCAAGCCCCGGCAGATCATGGTCGTGCCGGAGCTGCCCAAGACCCGCTCCGGCAAGATCATGCGGCGGTTGCTGCGCGACGTCGCCGAGAACCGGCAGCTGGGCGACGTCACCACGCTGACCGACTCGTCGGTCATGGATCTCATCCGCGACAAACTGCCGTCGGCGGCCGGCGAGGACTAGCTTTTCCGGACCAGACCACAGAACTGGTAGACGTCCGTGTCAGCGGTCGGGTCACCGGGGTCGGGGCGCCATTTGGTGCACGTCACGACCCCGGGGTCGACCAGCTCCAGATCCGGCGATCGACTCAGTGCGCCGCCAGCACGTCCAGCAGAAGGGCGGCGGTCCACGTGAAATCCCGGCCGCCCAGCCCGGCCCCGGTGGACGGATCGAAGTATTCCCGCAGGCCGGCCCCGGCCACCAGCGCGACCATGTCGGACGCCAGCGTCCCGGCCAGGTCGGGCCGTCCGGCGGTCCGCAGCCCGTTCCAGACCAGCCAGTTGGTGCTGGCCCAGGTCGGGCCCCGCCAGTAGCGGGACAGGTCGAGGTCGGGGGCGGTCAGGTCGTAGCTGGGCACGCCGGTCGAACCCGCGCCGAGCCGGAAGGCCGGGCCGGTCAGCGTCGCGATCAGAGCCTCCCGCCGGCCGGGCGAGAGTCCGGGCAGGAGCAACGGCATCAGACCGCCGACCGTACGGACCGGTTGCAGCTCCCCGGTTCGCACGTCGCGGGCGGCGAAACTGCCGAGCGCCGGCGACCACAGGTGTTGCTCGATGCTCGCCGTCAACTGCTCCGCGCGTACGCGATGGGGCGCGGGATCCGCGCCCAGCCGGACCGCGATCTCGGCCAGGGCGAGACAGGCCCGCGCGAAGACCGCGTTGGTCAGCGGATCGAGCACGCAGAAGCGCAGGTCGTCGAGGCGGTCCCGGTAGCCGCCGTCGCGGTATTCGCGCACCAGGAGCGCGTAACGCGCGTAATCGTCGTTGGTCGGCCGGTGCTCCGACCACGAGTGCAGGATGTCGCGCCGGTGCGCGGCGATCGCGTCGACGTCGACGACCGGCACCGCGCGCAGCGGCTCGTCCCAGGCCGGGCTGTTGTCGAGACCGGACTCCCACGGGTGCACGATCGCGACCAGCCCGTAGCGCCGCACCAGCCGGCGTTCCCACAGATAGTCGTGCCACCGCACCAGCCGCGGGTAGAGACGCCGCAGCGCCGCCGGGTCGTGCTCGGCGATCGCGAGGGCCGCCACCGCGTGCATCGGCGGCTGCACGATGCCGCTGGTCCGCACCCCGCGGGGCGGGCCGGACGCCGGCATCGGTCGCCAGTACCAGGGGCCGGGGAAATAGGCGTCCTCGGGCACGGCCGGGTCGAAGACGATCTGCGGCACCCGCCCGTCGGCCCACTGGGCGCCGAGCAGGCCCGACAGTTCGGCGGCGGCCCGGCGGGGCGCGACGTGCGCCCAGCCGATCGCGTTGAACGCCGAGTCCCAGCTCCACTGATGCGGATAGAGCGAGGCGGTGGGGACGGTGGATCCGCCGCGCCAGTTGCGGATCAGGGTGCGTACGGCGTCCCGCCGCAGGTCGCCGGTCGCGACAGCCTCCACAGTGGTCACAGTGCCGCGGCCCGCAGCTTGGCCACGGAACGCGGCAGCGCCTCGGCCGCCGGGCCGGACAGCCGGCACTCGAAGGCCAGCGTGCCCGGATAGTCGATCGCGTCGAGAGTGGCGAGCGTGAGCGACCAGTCAATGTGTCCGGCGCCCGGCTCGAGGCGGTTGGAGTCGGAGAGCTGCACGTGGCCGAGCCAGGGCGCGGCCGCCACCAGCGAGGCCGCGGGATCGGCCTCCTCGATGTTCATGTGGTAGGTGTCGGCGGCGACCTTGACCGAGGGCAGGCCGACCTCCTGGCACAGCGAGACGGCGTCGGCCAGCGTGTTGACCATGTGGTTCTCGTACCGGTTGAGCGGCTCGAGGGCGAGCACGACGCCCTCGCGGACGGCGTGCTCGCCCAGCTCGGTGAGGGCCTCGAAAAGCACGGCCCGGTCCTCCTCCGGGCTGCGCGGCGGCTCGAACGGGGGCAGGCGCCGGGAGAACTGGCCGTACGACGCGGGAGTCATCGCCAGCCCGCCGCCGATCTCGCCGATGACCGTGAGCTGCGAGCGCATCTGCTTGATCGCGTCGGCCCGCCGCTCGGCGTCGAAGTCCCCGATGAAGTGCAACATCTCCACGCAGACGGTCGGCATCACCACGCCGTCGGCGGCCGCCTTGCGCAGCTCGGGCAGCCGCGCCTCGAAGGCGAGGTCGCCCTTGCCACGCAGCTCGATCGCGCCGAAGCCGGCCTGCTGCGCGAACTCCCACTTCTCCGGCAGGGTGTCGCCGGGCAGAAGCTGCTCCTGGCAGGAGATGCGGTCGGAAAGCGGGGTCATCGGTCGGCTCCTTGAGCGGCGGGGAAGCGCAGCACGATCTGCAGCGCCTCGGCGGGTCGGCGGTCGAGCAGGGTGAAGGCGTCGGCCACGTCGGCGACGTCGACCACGTGGCTGATCAGGGGGGCGACGGCGAGACGGCCGGACGCGACCTGGTCGAGGAAGGCGCGGACCAGGCGGGGCTGGTCCCAGCGGCGGCCCAGTGGCACCGGCGTGCCGGAGATCTGGCTGGCCACGAGGCGTACGCGGTTGTGGTGGAACTCCTCGCCGAGCCGCAGCCCGAGACCGTCGCCCTGGTAGAAGCCGGCCGCCGCGACCGTGCCCTCGACCTGCACGCTGCGGATCGCCTCGTGCAGGGCGCGGTGGCTGCCGGACAGCTCGATGGCCGAGTCGGTGCCGCCGCCGGTGATCCGGCGGATCTCGGCGCCGGCCCCGGCCGGGTGCCGCGCGTCGACGGTGCCGGCGGCGCCGAGCCGGGCCGCCAGTTCGAGCCGCGACTCGATGGCGTCGACCGCGAGGACCGTGCCGCCGGAGAGCGTGGCCAGCTGGGTGGCGAGCAGCCCGATCACGCCCTGGCCGAAGACGGCGACGGTCTCGCCGAGGCGGACGTCGGCCGCGAGCACCGCGTTGAGGGCGATGGCGCCGGGGCGGGCGAAGATGCCGTGCCGGGGGTCGACCCCGGCCGGCAGCAGCCGGTGGATCGGGGCGGACGCGTCGATCACGGCCTCGGAGCGGTGGCCCCAGATGCCGGCGACCAGCTGGCCCACCGAGTAGGCCGTGACGTCGGCGGCCACCTCGACGACCTCGCCGACCTCCTCGTAGCCCCAGCCGCTCACCGGGTAGGCGAAGGTGGGCGCCCCCTCGGTGAACAGCCGCCGCTCCGGGTCCCACGTCTTGGTCAGATAGGGGTTGGTGCCGCGGTACGCGGTCAGCTCGGTGCCCGCGGAAATGCCGGAATACCAGGTTCGCACCCGGACCGTGCCCGGGGTGAGCGGCTGGGCCTCCTGCGGCACCAGCCGCACCTGCTGCGGTCCGGTGAACTCGACCACCTGCTGCATCACGCCTCCACTTTTGCTTGACCGCTAGACTAAACCTTCATTTTGATCAGTCAAGTTGCAGGAGGGCATCGTGCAAATCGGGTTCCTGACCGCCGCGCTTCGCGACCTAACGCTCCCGGAGATCGTCCGGTGGGCCGGCGAGACCGGCTTCCCGGCGATCGAGGTGGCTGCCTGGCCGGTCGACGACCCGCGCCGGCTCAACCCCGCCCACCTGGACGTTCGCCACCTCGACGCCGGCCGCCTGACCGAGCAGCTGGGCGAGGCCGGCGTGACCATCTCGTCGATCGCCTACTACGAGAACCACCTGCACCCCGACCCCCGCGAGCGGGCCGCCCGGCACGATCACCTGCGGGCCTGCATCGACGCCGCGGCCGCGCTCGGCGTGCCGTCGGTCGGCACGTTCATCGGCCGCGACACCACCACGACCGTCGCCGACAGCCTGCGCCAGGCCGAGGGGATCTTCCCGCCGTTCGTCGAGACCGCCCGCTCGGCCGGCGTCGAGATCATCATCGAGAACTGCCTGATGTCGGGCTGGCATCCGGACGGCTACCCGGCCAACCTGGCCTACTCGCCCGAGCTGTGGGACTGGATGTTCGAGCTCGGGGTGTGGCTCAACTACGACCCGTCGCACCTGGTCGGCATCGGCATCGACCCGGTGGCGGCGCTCCGGCCGTACGTCGCCCGGACGCATCACGCGCAGGCCAAGGACGTCGAGATCCTGGCCGGCCGGATCGACCGCACGGGCTTCGGAGGAAACGCCGTCGACCGCTCCGACCAGTGGGATCATGCCTGGTGGCGCTACCGGCTGCCGGGCCTGGGCGTGGTCGACTGGGCCGGCGTCGTACGCACGCTCGTCGATGGTGGCTTCTCCGGCGTGCTGTCGATCGAGCACGAGGACCCGGTGCACGGCGGGAGCGTCGAGGCCGTCCAGAAGGGCATCCTGCTGGCCCGCGAGACCCTGCGGGCGGCGTTAACCTCCGCGAAATCTTCTCCGGCTTAGGTCTTGTGTTCAGGCAAAAGTTGCGTTCTTCTGTAGCCGAAGAAAGCACCAGCGTGGCGAAACTTGCCCGACGATGATCTAGAAGGGGTTGCGGATGCGCGCGAGATCCATGCTCGTCGCCGGCGCCCTCGTTGCTTCTCTCGCCGCATGCACCACGAGCGGACCGGACGGCAATGAGGACAGCGGCGCCAACAAAGGTGACGGAAAGACGCTGACCATGTGGACGACCGAGGACGTCCAGGACCGCGTCGAGACCATGAAGAAGATCGCCGCCAAGTTCCAGGCGTCCTCGGGCATCAAGGTCAACGTGGTGGCGATCGCCGAGGACCAGTTCGACCAGGTGATGACCTCGGCCGCGGCCGAGGGCAAGCTGCCCGACCTGGTCGCGGCCCTCTCCACCGAGGGCGTGCAGTCGCTCGCCGTCAACAAGCTGCTCGACACCACGACCCCCGGCGAGATCGTCAAGGACCTGGGCGCCGGCACCTTCTCCCCCGCCGCGCTGAAGCAGACCCAGGACACCAGCGGCGCCCAGCTGGCGGTGCCCAGCGACGCCTGGACCCAGCTGCTGTTCTACCGCAAGGACCTGTTCGCCAAGGCCGGCCTGCCGACGCCGGACACCCTGCCCAAGATCGAGGCGGCGGCGCAGAAGCTGACCTCCGGCGGCAACTCCGGCATCGCGATCTCGACCACGCCCGGCGATGCCTTCACCCAGCAGTCGTTCGAGTACTTCGCGCTCGGCAACGGCTGCCAGCTGGTCGACAACTCCGGCAAGATCCTGCTGGACAGCCCGGCCTGCGTCGACACCTTCCGCTTCTACAACGACCTGGCGACCAAGTATTCGGTCAAGGGCAACCAGGATGTGGACACCACCCGCGCCAACTACTTCGCCGGCAAGACCGCGATGACCGTCTGGTCCTCGTTCATGCTCGACGAGCTGGCCGGGCTGCGCAACGACGCCCTGCCGACCTGCCCCCAGTGCAAGAACGACCCGAGCTTCCTGGCCAAGAACACCGGGGTGATCGGGCCGGTCAGCGGGCCGGACGGCCAGCCCTCCCAGTTCGGCGAGGTCGTCTCGTGGGCGATGACCCGCGACGCCAACAAGGCGGCGGCCAAGCAGTTCGTCGAGTACATGATGAACGAGGGCTACACCGACTGGCTCGGCCTGGCCCCCGAGGGCAAGGTCCCGGTCCGCAAGGGCACCGCCCAGGACCCGCAGAAGTTCCTCAAGGCCTGGAGCACCCTGCCGGCCGGCGTCGACAAGAAGGTCCCGCTCAGCACGGTCTACTCGCCCGACGTGATCAACACGGTGGTCGAGGGCCCGGACAAGTTCGATGCCTGGGGCTACGCCCAGGGCAAGGGCGCGCTGGTCGGCGCGACCCAGGGTGAGCTGCCGGTGCCCAAGGCGATCAACAGCATGGTCAACGGCGGTACCCCGCAGAAGGCGGCCCAACAGGCGACCGCCGCGGTGCAGGACATCGAGAAGTCGATCGACAAGTGACGGGCGGCCGGGCCCGCCCGCGGGTGGGCCCGGCCTCGGGAGGACAAATGGCCAAACGCAGAGTCACGCTGCGCCAGCGCGACGCCCGGGCCGGGCTCGCCCTGGTCTCGCCGACCGTGCTGATCGTCTGCCTGGTGCTGCTCGTGCCGATGCTGTGGGCGATCTCCATCGCGTTCCAGGACATCCGGCTGATCAACATCCGGTACGCCGGCTTCTTCGGCAAGTACACACTGGACAACTTCACCGGCGTGCTGAAGGCGCCGGGCTTCTGGACCGATCTGCGCACCACGGTGCTCTACACCATCGGCGGGACAGCCGGATCACTGCTCGTCGGCCTGGCGGCCGCGCTCGCCGTCCGGCGGCCCTTTCGGGGCCGGGCCATCGTGCGCGGGCTCATCCTTCTCCCGTACGTGGCGCCGGTCGTCGCCGTCGCCTTCGTCTGGACGACGATGCTCAACCCGCAGTTCGGCGTCGTCAACGACTGGGGCACCCGGTTCCTGGGCTGGAACGACGCGATCCCGTTCCTCTCCCAGCCATCGACCGCGCTGCTCACCGTCATCGCCTTCGAGACCTGGCGCTACTACCCGTTCGCGTTCCTCTTCCTGATGGCCCGGCTCCAGGCGGTGCCGGCCGACACCGAGGAGGCGGCCCGGGTCGACGGCGCGACGCCGCTGCAGAGCTTCCGCTACATCCTGCTGCCGCAACTGCTGCCGACCATGGCGGTGCTGTTCGTGCTGCGGTTCGTCTTCACGTTCAGCAAGTTCGACGACGTCTACCTGCTGACCGGCGGCGGCTCCGGCACCGAGGTGGTCAGCGTCCGGGTGTACGAGCTGCTGACCTCCCGCAAGGACGTCGGCGCCGCCTGCGCGCAGGCCGTCATCCTGGCTGTCGTGCTGGTGGTCTTCCTGATCATCCAGCGCCGGGCCACCCGTCGCTGGAACGGAGAAACAGAGTAATGGCGACAACCCAGAGCGGCCCGTCGCAACGGCCACCGCTGACCCGCGACCGGGCCGAGCGCGCGGTGCTGCCGGTGGTGCGCTGGATCGTCATCGCGCTGCTGGTGCTCGCCTCGGTGGTGCCCTTCTACTACATGCTGATGCTGTCGGTGCGCAGCATCCAGGACCTGCTGCTCGACCCGGGACGCCTCTGGATCAACCCGGTGGACATCTCGGTCGGGGCATACAAGCAGGTGCTGCGGTCGGTGAGCCACGGCGGCCAGGGCTTCCTCACGCTCATCCGCAACAGCCTGCTCGTCGCGCTGGGCACGGTCGTGGTCACGCTCGCGGTGTCGATCCCCGGCTCGTACGCCGTAAGCCGCCTGGCCTTCAAAGGCCGGCGGCAAGTCTCGGCGCTGTTCCTGGCGGTCTATCTCTTCCCGTCGGTGGTCATCGCGGTTCCGTTGTTCGTGATCTTCGCCCGGGCCGGGCTGAGCGGCAGCCTGGCCGGCCTGGCGATCGTCTACGTCGCGCAGACCATCCCGGTCGCCGTCTACATGCTGCGCCAGTATTTCGACACGATCCCGGTGAGCCTGGAGGAAGCGGCGTTGCTGGACGGCTGCGGACGGTTCGGCGTGATCCGCCGGGTCAGCCTGCCGCTGGCCATGCCATCCATCATGGCCACTGGCCTGTACGTCTGTATGATCGCGTGGAACGAGTTCCTGTTCGCGCTGCTGTTCCTGGTGCAGAACCGGGACCGGTGGACCGTCTCGCTCGGCCTCGCGCAGCTCTCCGGCAGCATCGAGGTGCCGACGACGGTCCTGATGGCGGGTTCCGTGGTGCTGACCGTTCCGATCATCGCGTTGTTCTTCATCACGGAGCGGTTCCTCGTCGAGGGGCTGAGCGCCGGAGCGGAGAAGGGTTGAGAGGCGCACGAGGCATGCAGTCGTCCAACAGCGCCGGCCACCTGCTGCAACTGATCCGCGACGGGCGCGTGGGCACGCGCCGGGAACTCGGCCAGGTCACCGACCTGTCCCGGTCCACCGTCGCGGCCCGGCTCGACGCGCTGGTCAACGCCGGCTATCTGCGCGAAGCGGGCACCGCCACGTCGTCCGGCGGCCGGCCGCCGACCCTGCTCACCTTCGACGACCTGACCCCGACCGTGCTCGCCGCCGACCTCGGAGTCACCCACGGGCGGGTCGCGGTCACCAACGCCCGCGGGGAGATCCTGGCCGAACAGGTGCTCGAGAGCCGCATCGCGGCCGGGCCGGAATCGGTGCTGGGTGAGGTGTGCGACCGCTTCGACAAGTTGCTCGAGAAGGCCGGCCGCGACCCGGCCACCGTCTGCGGCATCGGCATCGGCGTGCCCGGCCCGGTCGAGTTCGAGCAGGCCCGGGTGGTGCGGCCGCCGGTCATGCCGGGCTGGCACGACTATCCGGTACGCGACGCGGTCGGGCGGCGGTTCAAGGCCCCGCTCTACCTGGAGAACGACGCCAACCTGATGGCGCTCGGCGAGCACCAGGTCAACTTCCCCGACGAGTCGACCCTGCTCTTCCTCAAGGTGGGCAGCGGCCTCGGCGCCGGCATCATCGCCGGCGGCGAGGTGCTCCGCGGCGCCGACGGCGCGGCCGGCGACATCGGGCACGTCCGCATCAAGGACGGCACCGCCGTCTGCACCTGCGGCGCGATCGGCTGCCTGGCCGCCAGCGCCAGCGGTACGGCCATGGCCCGCGAACTGCGTGACCAGGGCTTCGCGGCGCTGACCAGCCGCGACGTCGTCTCGTTCGTGGCCAAGGGCGAGCCGGCCGCGGTCGCCGTCGTGCACCGGTCCGGACTGCTGGTCGGCGAGGTGCTGGCCACCGCGATCAGCCTGCTCAACCCCCGCGTGCTGGTGATCGGCGGCGACCTGGCCGACGCCGGCGAACAGTTCCTGCGCGGCGTGCACGAGTCGCTGCTCCAGCACACCCAGCCGCTGGCCACCGGCCGCCTGGTCGTCACCACCAGCACCCTGGGCGACCGCTCCGGCGTGACCGGAGCCGTCGCGATGGTGCGCGACCAGGTCTTCGCCCCCGACGCGGTCGACCGCCGCCTGGCCGAACTGGCCGGCGCGGTCAGCTAGCCGGTTTGTACGCCGGGAGCTGCAGCACCTCGCGGATCTTCGCCTGGACCTCGTCGGCCGGCGGGCGGGCGTCGATGTCGTGGACGAACTCCTTGCGGCCGAACAGCTCCAGCACCGGGCGGGTTTTCTCGTTGTAGTCCCGCAGCCGGGCGTCGAGCGCCTCGGGAGTGTCGTCGGCCCGGGTGATCAGCTCGTGGCCGCAGATGTCGCAGCAGCCCTCGGCCTTGGGCCGGTCGGCGATCAGGTTGTAGTCCATGCCGCAGTTCGGGCACAGGCGGCGGCTGAGCACCCGGCGGCGCACCTCGTCCTCCGGCAGCTCGAGGTGGATGACGCCGTCGATGTCGTAGCTCTCCATGAAGAACTCGGCCTGCCGCCCGTTGCGCGGGAAGCCGTCGATGACGAAACCCCAATTCCAGTCGTGCTGGTCGAGCCGCTCGCGAACCACTGCCTCGACCATGTCGTCGCCGACCAGCTCCCCGGCGTTCATGATGCGGCGCACCTGGGCGCCGAGCTTGGTGTGATTCTGCACGTGCCAGCGGAAGAGGTCGCCGACGCTGATGTGCACCATGTCGAGATCAGTGCAGAGCAGCTCGCTCTGCGTGCCCTTGCCGCTGCCCTGCACTCCCATGATCACGAATTTGCGCATGCTGGCCCCCTACCCGGCTGCCGCCAGGTTTAGCGGCCCGGGCGCCGGGCGCCCGGACAGGGTGGACGGGTCGATGCTCCAGGCCGCGGCGACCCGGAGCACATCGTTCTCACCGACCAGGACGGTCGATTCCTCGTCGAGCTCGCCGGGCAGCCCGGCCTCCCGCTCGACCGGGCCGGGCTCGCCGTGCCACGAGGTCACCTCGCCGGTCTGTCCCACATACCCAAAAGCGCGGATCAGCTCACCATCGGCCGCCCGCTGCCACCGGTGCGACTCGGTCACCCGGTGGGTCGCGAAATATTGGACCTCGGTGTGCAGCGCGGCCGAGAGCCCGATCACGTCGACCGGCCGGTCCGGCCGCATCAGGTAGCGGCCGGTGGCCAGGATCCAGCCGTCGACCGGCGGGGTCACCGCCACCCGGTCGTCGGTCAGGTGCGCCAGGTCGATGCCGTCGCGCCATGGAACGGTGCCCAGGTCCCGCAGGCCCAGCGCCGCGATCACCTCACCGGGTGAATCGGATCTGATGGCCAGCCAGGCCTGCTTGCCGCCGAAACCGACCATCTGTTCTGTTGCCATGACCCAACGCTATCCGGGGTCAGTTCCACCCGTAATTTCGCCGCAGAATGTCTGCCACCCGGGTGAACCGTTGCGGATCGAGAATCGCGCCCTCCCGGCGGATGCCGTCGTGGTCGATCTCGAGCACCCGGTCGAGCCGCAACCAGCTCGGACGGTTGTCTTGGTCCCACTGGCCGGGGCCGAGAGCGAGCCAGTTGCGCTGCCCGTTCCGCTCGCTCTGGCTGGAGAGCATCAGGCCGAGGACCGTACGCTCGTTGCGCCCCACCACCAGCACCGGCCGGTCCTTGCCCTGCTTCGGGTCCTCCTCGTAGGGCACCCAGGTCCAGACGATCTCGCCCGGATCGGCGTCGCCGTCGAGGTTCGGCGAATACTCGAGGTGCCGGCCGTTGCGGTGCGCTCTGGTCCTGACCTGGGTCAGGCCGGGGGCCAGGGTCCGGCGCTGGGGGCCCATGATGCGTGAAAGAAGTTTCGCCACGGCGTGCACTCTAAGCTGATCACCATGCCGCACGACATCGACGCCTGGGAGTCCTGGGAGCCCGCTGTGCTGGCCGCACGGCTCGAAGGCGTCGATGTGCCCTGGTACGTGGCCGGCGGCTGGGCGGTCGACCTGCACCTCGGCGGCCGGCGACGCGAACACGCGGACCTCGAGATCGCGATTCCGGCCACGCGCTTCGACGCGATCGCGGCATTCCTGAGTCACGCCGGTTGGCGTCGCCAGGCCTTGATGACGACGCCGAGCAGGAGGAGGCCGCAGACCGCCTGCTCGACCTTGAGCCACAGCGGGAAGTCGCCGGGGATGGCCAGGATGACCGTGATGGCGACCAGCATGACCGTGGAGACCACGCGCAGGCGTTTCTGAGCGCCCCGGATGACGAACGACATCATGAGCGCCGAGGTGAGGGCGACAATCGAGGTGCGGACCCAGACCGCCGGGTTGACCAGGCCGGCGTGGTGGCGCATCAGGAACACCGCGACGACGGTCAGGACGCTCAGGGTCAGATAGCTTCCGACCAGGATTCGCGTTGTTTTCATGCGTCTCAGCCTGCGTTTTCGCTCCGTCGCCGGCATCGGCGCGGGGTTGGATCTCTCATCTCCAACCACGGGTTGATGCCTCCTCGGCCCCAGCCCCGTAGCGTTTTCGACGTGACCACCGACCCCGCCCTCGACGCGCTGCAGGCCCAGCGCCGGGCCGTCATCCGGTGGCTGCGGCCGCTCGCGCCGCTCATCCTGGCCGTGGTCGCGGTCTCCGCCTTCACCTCCTCGCCTCGCCCGGGCTGGCACGACCGCGGGCTGGCGGTCACGGTCACTCTCGCGGTCGTGCTGCTCTCCGGCCTGGCCGCGGTGCTGCTCGCCGACCGGGCCGTCCTCGTCCTGGTCCTCGTCCTGCTGGCCTCCTCCGCCGTGCTGGCGTGGCTGCAGCCTTCCGGGGCCGGCATAGCCGGGGTCTTCGTCGGGTTGTCCCTGCTCGCGCCGATGTTCCGCGGCCACCGCTCGGTGCCCCTGATCATCGTGGCGACGGTCCTGCTGGCGGTCACGTTCGCCTCCGGCCGCCACGACTCGATCATCTCCGCGCTCCTGACGGCCATCATGATCGCCGCGTTCTACGGCATGCTCCTGCTCGCGATCCGCCTCTCCGACGCCAACCGGCGCACTCAGCGGCTGCTGGCCGAGCTGGCGGCGAGCCGCGACGCGCAGGCCCAGGCGGCGAAGCTGGGCGAGCGGCAGCGCCTGGCCCGCGAGATGCACGACGTGCTGGCCCATTCGCTGTCCGGGCTGATCCTGCAGCTGGAGGGCGCCCGCATGCTGGCGGCCGACAACCCGGCCGACCCGCGGCTGCCGGCCGCCGTCGAGCGGGCCCATCAGCTGGGACGCAGCGGGCTCGAGGAGGCGCGACGGGCGATCGGCACCCTGCGAGACGAGGAGTTGCCCGGGCCGGAGCGGCTGGCCGAGTTGGCGCGGCAGTTCGAGGAGGATCGGGGGGTGTCCTGCACCGTGACCGTGACCGGGGAGCCACGGCCGCTGGGCTCCTCGGAGGCGCGGTTGGCGCTCTACCGGGTGGCCCAGGAGGCGCTGACCAACGTGGCCAGGCACGCGACCGGCACCTCGAGCGTCGCGATCACGCTGGCCTATTCGCGATCGTCGGCCCGGCTCACGGTCGAAGACGTCGGACTCGAGCCCGACAAGCCGGGCGACGGGGGTTACGGGCTGACGGGGATGCGGGAGCGAGCCGAACTGCTCGGCGGCCGGCTGACCGCCGAGCCGACCGGCCACGGCTTCCGCGTCGAGTTGGAGGTCCCGGCATGACCAACGCTATGGGTAACGAGCGCCCGGCCGCCGCTGAAGGTGGAGGTTGCGGCGGGCGTGAGGTGATTCGGGTGCTGGTGGCCGACGATCAGCGGGTGGTGCGGGAAGGGCTGGAGCTGGTGCTCGGGCTCATGCCCGAGGTCGAGGTCGTCGGGTCGGCCGGAGACGGCGCCGAGGCGGTCCGGCTGGCCGAGGAGCGCGGGCCCGACATCGTGCTGATGGACCTGCGGATGCCCCGCTGCGACGGGGTCGAGGCGACCCGGCTGCTGCGGGCGAGACGGCCGGCGACCAGGGTGATCGTGCTGACGACCTATTCGGACGACCGGTCGGTGCTCGACGCGCTCCGGGCCGGCGCCCGGGGCTATCTCACCAAAGACGCCGGCAGCGTGGAGATCCGGCAGGCGCTGCACCAGGTGCTCAACGACCAGGCCGTGGTTGACCCGGCCGTGCAGCACCACCTGCTCGACGCGATCGCGACGGCGTCACCGGCGGCCGCGTCCAGCCTGCCCGACGGGCTGACGCCGCGGGAGGCCGAGGTGCTGACGCTGATCGCGACCGGACTCACCAACCCGGAGATCGCGGTCCGGCTGGTGATCAGCGAGGGCACGGTGAAGAGCCACATCAACCACCTGCTGGCCAAGATCGACGCACGGGACCGGGCGCAGGCGGTGGCCTACGCCTACCGCAAGGGGTTGACGAGTTAGCGGCTGCAGCACGCGGCGTCCGACCGGTGCCGGTGTGCGGTTTCGGGCTGCGGCGCGGCGGGCCGGACCGGTCGGACATGCCCTCAGCGCCGTCGGCCCGGTAACGGGCGGCCGGTGGTCACGCTGGACCTGGAAGCGGTCAGCGGCCCGGCGTAGCGGCCAGCGTCATCCACGCCGCACCACGCCCGCCGCAATCGGCCGAGTTCGGTCAGCGGGGCGTTTGGCGTGGGGCACGAGGAACTGTCGCAAGCTCCACCCGCGGGTCCTCAGGACTCCCCCCACACGGATCGACGACTGGCCGGGACACCGACCTGTGGTTCGACGACGTGTGGGTGACCGACTGGACGCCGGTCAAGTCGGGCCGATCGCGGTCCACCGCGAAACGCTCCGAACTGGCCGGCTGAGCCGGCTACGGCTGCCGCGCTTCACACTCCCGGTTCTTCGGGAGCCTGCGTCTGCATCCCCTCCGGCCTGCCGATCGCCTGGTCCCTGGCCACCCCGAAAGATGACGAACGCCCGTCCTGACCGCCGCCCTGGAACACGACCCGGACCTGCTCGCCGCCTGCCGAGGCCACCTGATCATCGCGAACAAGGGCTACGTCTCCGCCGACCTCGACCAGTGACCGGCCGACCGCGGGACCCGCCACAATCTGATCCCTGACCAGGCCACAATCGCCCCAGACCACTAACGCCGACGAGGACTTGTCCGTCTAGTTGACGAAGTCCTGGGTCATCCAGGTGATGCCCTTGCTGTCGCGGACGACGCTCAGGCCGATCCGCTTGAAGCCGGTGTTCAGCAGGTTCTTGCGGTGGCCGTCGTTCGGCGGCTTCTCGGCCAGCATGCTGTCGGTCAGCCCGTTCGCCGCCTTGATGATGTCGGCGTCGCTGCCGCCGCTCGAGCCGAAGCCGATGTTCTCGCCGGCCGACGTCCACTGCACGCCCTGCGCGCTGAATCGCGGGCCGATGCTCTCCTCGCCCGGGCACTGGTGTTCCAGGCCGCAGCCGTTGATCATCAGCTGGTTGTGCAGGGTGGACGCCTTCGACAGGTCGTCGTCGAGGGTCAGCGCGGAGAGGCCGGCGTCGGCCCGGGCCGCGTTGATGTGGGCCAGCACCTGGCCGAGGACCGAGTCGTCGGTCGTCACCACGGTAATTTTCGACCTGCTCGGGTTCCGGGCCGCCTTCGAGGTCGTCTGCTTCGGCGTCGGCGACTTGGCGGAAGGCTTCGGCTTCGGTGAGGAAGACAGGGAGGGCGTCGGCGTGGGGGCCGCGGCGGTCGACGGCAGGAGGCCGGCCGGCGCGGTGGACGGATCGACGGCGGCGGCCAGCGGCGCGTCGGCCGCGCGCGGCACCTGCGTCTGGGCGTCGGCGTGCCGGGTCAGGCCGACGACCGCGAACCCCGTCCCGATCACCACGGCGGTGGCACCGGCCACCAGCGTGCAGCGGAAGCGAGCGGCAGCGGACATCGACACGGAACAGCACCCCAGCGACTGGCAGACGGATTGACGTCCTCACTATGGGTGCACGCACGGCGCTGTTCAGGCTGGCTAAAGAGTCCTTAAGAATCGGCACACCGAGAACTAAGGGTCAGGACCTGTCCGTGACCTGAAGCCCGGCCGCCAGCTCGGCGTTCCGCTGGGCGAAAGGCTGCCAGATTTGCGGCGTAGGCGGAAGACGCGGCGGCGAAGCGCACCTCCGCTGGCGCCACCCCGAAAGCCGCCCACCACGCACCGTGAAGGACACCAGCACTCCGCCCGCCCAGCCGTGGATCTCGCAGTCCTCGGCGGCCGGCGAACAGGCCCGCTGCACGCTGGTCAGCCACTCGACCGCCTCGATCTCCTCCTGCCGCTCGGCCGCCCGCTCGAAGTCCAGCGCGGCCGACGCCTCGTCACGGCGCGCGGTCAGCGCTTCCAGCACCTCCCGCACGGCCTGCGGCCGGCGGTCGAGAACCTCGGTGAGGGCCTGGGCGAGCCGCTCCCGGTCTTCCGGGCGTACGCCGTAGAGCGCGGCCATCTCGCGCTCGGCGCCGGTCAGGGTCTCCCCGGCGTACGGAAGGGGTTTGATCTTCTGGAGCGCACGGACCGCGAGCCGCGTTCGCAGGCCGCCGAGAAACGGACCGTGCGTGGCCCGGTTCGGCCGATGGGTGAGGTGCAGGCCGGGTGTGGCCGGGCCGCTGTCGAGGCGCAGGTAGAGCGGGACCTCCTGGCCGCCGGGGGTGCGGTTCCAGCGGGGCATGCGGTCTTCGAGGAGGTTGCGTTCGAGCCAGGCGGCCTCGTGGACGGAGGCGCAGGCGACGGCCTCGACGCGGGCGATGCGGTTGACCATGCGGATGAGGTGCGGGCGGTTGCCGAGGTTGCCGAAGTAGGACGCGGTGCGCGCGCGCAGGTCGGTGGCCCGGCCGATGTAGAGGACGTGGCTGCTGGCGTCGCGGAAGCGGTAGACGCCCGGCTCCCGGGGGAGGCGCGAGATCTCGGGCGGCGGTTTCACTCGGTGATTGTGCTTCAGTGGCCCGACCCGGGACCATGGCGCGGTGACGATCGCAGAGGCCTATCTCGAGTTCGGTTCGCGGGAGGCTCGGGGGAATTCGCCGGCCTACGAGAGCCTGTGCACTGCCATCGCCGCCGACGACGAGCTTCGCGGGCTGCTCGCGACGCTGCCGCCGGCCAAGCAGCAGCCCAACCTGCTCTTCGGCGTGGTCCGGCTCCTCGACGGGCCGCTCGCCTTCCCGGCGTTTCGCGATTTCGTGGTCGAGCGCTGGGACACGGTCTCGTCCGAGATCGTCCGCCGGGTGACCCAGACCAACGAGGTCGGCCGGTGCGCCGCCCTGATGCCCGTGCTCGCCTCGCTGCCCCAGCCGCTGTTCCTGATCGACGTCGGCACCTCGGCCGGCCTGTCGCTCTTCTCCGACAAGTACGCCTACCGATACGGCGACACGACGATCGGAGAATCGACGGTGACGCTCGACTGTGAGGCGGTCGGCGTCGCGCTGCCGACGGCCCTCCCGACCGTCGCCGGGCGGGCCGGCGTCGACCTCAACCCGCTCGACATCACCGACCCGTCCGACGTGGCCTGGCTGGAGGCGCTGATCTGGCCCGAGCAGGAGCACCGGCGCGAGCGGTTGCGCGCCGCGATCGCCATCGCCCGGACCGACCCGCCCCACCTGGTGCGGGGCGGTCTCGAAGCCGTGCCCGATCTCGTCGCCCAGGCCCCGGCCGGCACGACGCCGGTCGTCTATCACACCTCGGTGCTCTATCTGGTTTCGCCGGCCGAGCGGGCCGCCTTCGCCGAGACCGTGCGGGCCCTGCCCGGCCACTGGATCTCGGTCGAAGCGCCGGACGTGCTCGACTTCGGTGACCTGCCCGCGCCGCCGGACGACTCGGCCCTCAACGTGCTGGCGCTCGACGGTAAGCCGCTCGCCTGGGTTCGGGGGCACGGGCAGGCAATGTTCGGGTTTTAGTTGTCGAAATCTCCATCTCGGACACCGTCGAGGAACGCGGCCCACTGGGACGCGGTGAAAACCAGTGTGCCGCCGGCCCGATCCTTGCTGTCCCGCACCGCGACGATGCCGGGCAGGTTGACCGCGACCTCGACGCAGTCGCCGCCGTTGCCGCCACTGCGCGTGCTCTTGTGCCAGACGGCACCGGTCAGGTCAGCCATCGCTCTCGCTCTCTTTGAGAACCGCACCGATGAGGTCGTCGGAATCGGCCTGGCTCAGGGCGATCGCCTCGAGAGCGACCCAGATCGATTCGTACGCCTCGACCTCGTTGAGTTTATCCAGGTAGAGGGCACCGGTGAGGCTCTCGCAATAGATCGTCGTCGGTTCGGGTGAAGCCGTGCCGACGGCCGGGAAGTTGAGGATCGTGAACTGTCCGGAGCTGGCCGCCTTGTGCGGGCCGGCCGCGAACGGGATCACCCGCACGCTCACGTTGGGCCGGGTCGACACGTTGACCAGGTGGGCCAGCTGCTTCTGCATGCCGTGCCGGTCGTTGACCGAGCGGCGCAGGACGCCCTCGTCGAGGATCACGTCGAGCCGGGGCGCCGCCGGCCGGTTGCGGCTGAGCAGGGACTGACGCTCCAGGCGTACGGCCACCGCGTTCTCGACCGCATCGTCGTCGTCCCCGATCCACTCCCGGAACACGCCCTCGGCGTACTCGCGGGTCTGCAGCAGGCCGGGGATCACACTCGGGGCGAACGAGCGCAGCCGGTCGGCCGCCTGTTCCATGCCGACGTAGAGCTCGAACCAGGCCGGGACGACGTCGCCGTACGCGTGCCACCAGCCCTTCGACTTCGACTCCTGGGCCAGCCCGATCAGTACCTCGGTCATCTCCGACGACGCCTGATAGACCGTGCACATGGCGATGACGTCGTGCTTGCGGACCGGGACCTCGCCGTTCTCGATCCGGTACATCCGCGCGCGGGAGAACTCGAGCTCCTGGGCGGCGGCCATCAGCGAGACGCCGGCCTGCTCACGCAGTTGCCGCATGAGCCGGCCCACCTGACGACGCGGAACGGTTGATCCCAAGTCGGACATCGACACCCCTCTACCGCCCGGCCGCGGCGGGGATTGCCTCGAACGAGACGATCGGATCGTCTCGAGCGAGACAGCGAGAATTACTATCTGAGATTCTCACCGCGAACCTTTGCGGAAACAGCCTAGGGCACCGAAGCTTCTCTGTGTAGCGACACGATCGCTGATCGTGAATGTCGAAACGGAGGATGCGGGTGCCGCGGACCGAACACGTCGGCGATCGTCCGAACTGGGACTGCCGGGTCTGCGCCCGCGCATGGCCGTGCGCGACAGCCAAAGTCGAGCTGATCGAAGAGTTCGGGATGCCGAGCAGCTCCCTCGCGTTCTTCCTCGGCTCCTGCCTGATCGAGGCGATCGACGACTGGGCGGCCGGATCGGGCGGACGGCCGGTCGACCTCTACGAAAGGTTCCTCGGCTGGTGTACGCCGTAGCTCGATCCTCTTAGGATGCATGCCGTGACGCTCGATCGGTTCGACACCGGCACGCCGCACCCGGCCCGGCGATACAACTACTGGCTCGGCGGCAAAGACAACTTCGCGGCCGACCGGGAATCCGGCGACGTGCTCGCCCGGGCGTACCCCGCGGCCCGCATCGCCGCCCGGGCGAACCGGGCCTTCCTCGGCCGGGCGGTCGGCTACCTGGCCGGCGACGCCGGCCTCCGGCAATTCCTCGACATCGGTACGGGGCTGCCGACCGCGGACAACACCCACGAGGTCGCGCAGCGGATCGCCCCCGACTCGCGCATCGTCTATGTGGACAACGACCCGATGGTGATGGTGCACGCCCGCGCCCTGCTCACCAGCACGGCGGAGGGCGAGACGCGCTACCTGGAGCAGGACCTGCGGCAGCCGAAGTCGATCCTGGAGTCGCTGGACATCCTCGACCTGTCACGGCCGGTCGGGCTCATGCTGGTCGCGGTCATCCACTTCCTCCCGTCGCAGGAGGAGGCCCGTTCGATCGTGTCGACCCTGGTCGACGCCCTCCCGTCGGGATCGCATCTGACCATGTCGTGCGCGACCACCGACTTCCTGACCCCCGACCTCCGGGCGAACTGGGACGAGTCGCTGCGAAGCGGCCGGTCGGACGTCCATCCGCGGACCCGGGCCGAATTCTCCGAGTTCTTCACCGGGCTCGAATTCGTCTCCCCGGGCGCCGTCGCGGTCAGCGAGTGGCGGCCCGATCCGGGCGCCGAGGAGCGGCCGGGCCCGGTCGAAGCCTCGATCTTCGGAGCCGTCGCCCGGAAACCGTAGCCGGCTTCGTTTCCGCTCTTTACCGGCCGCATCTACGGGCCGGTGATCAACGTGCCGAACTTGGTCGCGAGCCACGGCTTGCGGCCCCCGGCCAGCATCCGACCCCGGGCGATCTGCCCCCATTGCCCGGCCCGGCCGAACCCGACCAGCAGAAACGCCACCGGATCGGCCACGATCCAGCAGTCGCCTGAGCCGCACCCGACCACGGCCTCGCCGTCGGCGACCGAGATCAGATGGCGCGGCCCACCCCGCAGCCGCAGGTCAAAGCTCGCCGTGACCCCGGCCGCCCTCTCGCGATCAAGATAGTCCGGCACCATCGCCATCACGCCGGCGATCACGTGCAGCGCCTCATCCCGCCCGATCCGCCACGGCTGCCGGCTCGCCCGAGCCACGTCGAGACCGTGCACCAACAGCTCCCCGAGCAACGCCGACATCATCGTCGACCAGGTCATCCACACACCGTTGCTCACCAGCACGCGCTCCTCCCGCGCCGGCACGGCCAGGAACCCGTCGACCGCCGGCCCGAGCCGATCGGCCAAACTGCCCAGGTCACGGTCCGGATCCTCACGCAGCTGCGCGGCATTCGCCACGGCGTTCCGCCGAGACGGACTCTGGTCACTCTCGGCAACCTTCTTGCGCCCTTGCGCGTACGCGGTGTAGTCGCCGAACTCATGCACCAGGTGGACGGCCGTCTCCGCCACCGTCCAGTCCAGCCCCGGCACCCGCGCCCCGGGCTCCCCCGCGGCCCGAATCACCGCCGCCGTCCGCCCCGCCGCGCTCCGCAGGGCACCACTCAGTTCCCGGCTTGGCATAGCTCCAATATTCGACATAGCACCACTATGTCAGATGCCAACTCGACGGGCAACGCCCCGGAGCGGCTATACAAGCGGGATGAGCTCCGCGTCCCCCCAGCCCCCGTCGCCCTCATCCCCGCCGGCCCCGTCCCGTTCGCGGCGGGGTCCGACGCTGCGCGACGAACAGGTGGCCCAGACCCGCGCCGCGCTGATTGCCGCCGGGCGCGCCCTGTTCGGCGGGCAGGGTTACGCCGCCACCTCGGTCGAGGATCTGGCCCGTGAGGCCCGCGTGACCACCGGCGCCCTCTACCACCACTTCCCCACCAAGACGGCGCTCTTCGAAACCGTCTTCGAGCAGGTGCACACCGAGCTGCTCACCGGCTCGGCCGACGCCGCCGCGCAGGCCCCCGACGAGATAGCCGCCCTGGGCGTCGGCTTCGAGGCCTTCCTGGACGGCATGCTCGTCCCCGAAGTCCAGCGCATCCTGGTGACCGACGCCCCCGCCGTCCTGGGCCTGGTCCGCTTCACCGAGTTGGACGAGCGCTACACCGTCGCCACCATCGCCGCCGAGCTGAGAACCGCCGCCGAGGCCGGCCGGCTCCGCGCCGACGACCCCGACACCCTGGCCCGCCTGCTCCTGGGCGCCCTCACCCGCGGCAGCATGCTGATCGCCCAGTCGCCCACCCCGCGCGAGGCCCGCGACGCCGTGGTCGGGTCCCTGCGCCTACTCCTGTCGGGCCTGACCGCCTGAGGGCGCGATCCGGGCGTACAGGTAGGCGTCCCGGCGACGGCCACCGATCGGCGCGAACGACCTCATCAGTCCCTCCCGCTCGAACCCCGCCCTCTCCGCGACACGGACGGAACCCTCGTTCCACGGCTCGATGTAGGCCTCGAGGCGTACGACATCGGCCCGGGCGAAAAGCCAGGCCGACGCGGCCTTCACCGCGTCGGTCGTCACACCGCCTCGCCGGCCGGCGGCGCCCGTCCAGTAGCCGATCGACGCGCGAGCCGCGGACCGGGCCACCCAGAGCGCACCGACGTAGCCGGCCGGCTCCTCCCGCCCGAACGGAACCACCGCCCAGGCCCAGCCCCGCCCCTCCTCGAACCGCGCGGTTTGAGCGTCGATGAAAGCGGCCGCTCCGCCGGCGTCGGGCGTGTCGGGCACCTGGCTGACGAGCGGAATCAGGGGATCGGCGGTAACGCCCAGAACGAAATCGACGTCGGTGCCACGCCAGGGCCGCAGCAGTGCCTTTTCGCCGCGGATCTCCGCCTGACCGGGCATGCCGCGAGCGTACATAATCGCGCGATGGATGACCTCCTGGCCATGCAACGGATGGTGCAGCGAAACTGGACGCCGGAGAGCCACTGGCACATCGGCGACCTGGCGTGGCAGCGGCCGTCGATGGCGGGCCGCGCGGTGGCCCTCTGGACCGAACCGGACGCCTGGGCCTCGATCTCGCCCAACGGCGAACTGTCATTCCACGCGCCGCCGGAGCGCATCCGCACCGTCCTGGACTGGTCGGACGGACACGTCCGCACCGTCAGCGCCATGTCCGCCGACGCGGAAATGCTCGGGGCGGAGGGCTTCGACGAGGTCGAGGGGCCATACTTCCGCCACTGCCTGCGCGACCTCGACGAGAGAATGCCCGAGCCACGCCTTCCCGACGGCTACCGGCTGCGGGCGATCCGCGCGGGCGAAACCGCGGCGCGCGCCGCCGTCCACCGGGCGGCCTGGCAACCGCGGCGCATCGGCCGGCTCCAGGTCCCACCGGCCGACCCGGGCGACGGCGAGTCCACCATGACGACCGAACGCTACGCCGAGATCGCTGCGACCTGGCCCTACCGGAGCACCCTGGACCTGCTCGTCGAGGCGGAAGACGGAACCCTCGTCGCCTCGGCGCTCGGCTGGCTCGACGAAGTCAACAAGGCGGGCTTGCTGGAACCGGTCGGCGTCGCCCCCGGCCACGCCCGCCAAGGACTCGGCGCCGCAGTCAGCCTGGCCTGCCTGCACGCCCTGCACGCCGCCGGCGCCACCCTGGCCAAGGTCTGCCCCCGCGGCGACGGGGGCTACCCCGTGCCCCGAGCGCTCTACCACCACATCGGCTTCCGAGACGGCGCCCGCACAGCCACCTACGCACGGAGGTGACGGCGCCCGGCCGCCTTCACCCCCTGCGCGCAGTCCAATCCACGCCAGAGGTGACCACGCCGCACGGCCCCGCCCTCGGCCCAGCCCGGCCGCGCCCCGGAAGCCACGCCGCCCGCACAGCCCGGCCGCCGCCTCAGCCCTCACACAGTGCTGAGGCGGCGGCGTTCCCCCAGAGCCGGGCCGCGCTTCACAGCCCCACCCCACCCGCAGCCAACCCACCCGCTGAAGTGACGGGCGCCCGCACAACCCGGCCCCACCCGCGGACGGTTGGAGGGTGCGGCGGCCGGCGAGGGCGGCGCCAGACCAGGCGCGCCCGCGGAAGCGACGAAGCCGCACCGCACAGCCCGACCGACGCCCGGCCCGCCCGCCTGCGGAAGCGACGAGCCCGCACCGCCCAGCCCTTCGCGAGTTCGACCCATTCGCGGAAGCCACCGACGCCCGCACACCCAGCCCACCCTGCAGAGCCCTGCCCGATGTGCAGCCCGGCCGCGCGTGGGAAGGTCGCGGCGCCCGCAAAGCCCGCTGGCCTGCACGACCCCGCCCCGCGCGCAGTCCACCCACGCGCGTAGGTAACGGCCACCCGCACAGCCCGCCGACCCCGCACAGGCCCCACCCCACGCCCAACCCGACCATCCGCGGAAGTCGCGACGCCTGGCACCCTGACGGCGCCGCATGCCCCGCCCCTTACCCGCGGAGGCCTACGCGCGGAGGTAGCGCAGCACGGCCAGGACCCGGCGGTGGTCGGCGCGGTCCTGGGGCAGGTCGAGCTTGGTGAAGATGGCGGTCACGTGTTTTTCGACGCTGCGGTCGGCCAGTTTGAGCATGGTGGCGATCGCCAGGTTGGAGCGGCCCTCGGCGAGCAGGCCCAGGATTTCGCGTTCGCGGTCGGTCAGCCGGGCCAGGCCGGCGTCGACTGCTGGGGCGGCGAGCAACTGGCGGACGACCTCCGCGTCGAGTGCGGTGCCGCCGGCCGCCACCCGCTGCAGCGCGCCCACGAAGTCGTCGGTGCTGACGATGCGGTCTTTCAGCAGGTAGCCGACGCCGCCTCCGTGGTCGGCGATCAGACGGCGGGCGTAGCTGGTCTCGACCCACTGGCTGAACACGAGCACCCCGACCGACGGGAACCGGGCGCGGATCTCGAGCGCCGCCCGCACGCCCTCGTCGGTGAAGCCGGGCGGCATCCGCACGTCGACCACCGCGGCGTCCGGCCGCAGGTCGGCCACGGCGGTCATCAGTGCCGTGGCGTCCGAGACCGCGGCCGCCACCTCCATGCCCTGCTCGGCGAGGAGCAGCGTGATGCCGTCCCGCAGCAGTGGATTGTCCTCGGCGATGACGACGCGCATGAGGGGTTCACGCCTTTCCGGAGAACGTCACGGTCACGACGGTCGGCCCGCCGCCGGGACTGTCCACAGTCAACGATCCGTCGAGAGCCTCGGCTCGGCGAGCCAGCCCGGGCAGCCCGGTGCCGGTGGAGACGCCGGCACCCCCGCGGCCGTCGTCACGCACGACCAGTCGCAGGAAATCGTCGTCGCAGACCAGGGAGACCCAGGCGCGCGAGGCCCCCGAGTGGCGAGCGATGTTGGTCAGCAACTCGGCCACGGTGAAGTAGACCGCGGACGCGGTGGCGTCCGGCGGCCGGGAGGGCAACGTGACGTGTAGCCGCACCGGCACCGCGCTCCGGGCCACCAATGTGGACAGCGCGACCTCGAGCCCGTCGTCGAGCGCCGGAGGATGCATGCCGCGCACGATGTCGCGCAGCTCGGCCAGCGCCTCCGTGACCGCGTCGCGCGCGTTGGCGACCAGCGGCTCGTCGGGCAGGCGATGCGAGAGGCGGGACAGCGTCACGCCGAGCGCCACCAGCCGGGCCTGCGTGCCGTCGTGCAGGTTGCGCTCCACCCGTCGCAGCAGCGCCGCCGCGTCGGACTGCAGGGCGGCCCGGCCGGCCTCCAGCTGGGCGATCCGCTGGCGGTCGCGGCTGGGGGCCAGCAGAGCGTAGGCCAGGAGGCGGTCCAGCCACACCAGGCAGCGCACGAACCACGGAATGACACCGACCGCGACCAGTCCCTGCACGAAATACCACCAGGTGTGGGACCAGATCGGCGTCAGCTCGATGCCGATGCCCCGCGGGGACAGCAACCACCAGGCCGGCGCGGTCAGGAAGTAGAGACCGATCAGGAACGACGCGCCCCCGATGTAGGCGCCCGTGAACTTGACCGGGAACGTGAGGAAGCAATAGAGCAAGGCCTTCCACGCCGCCCCGTTGCGGAGCAACCCGAGCAGCCGCACCGGCCCCGGCCCGGACCAGTCCCAGCCGAGCAGCCCACGGGCCGGCCACCGGAAATAGGCGATGCTGCCGCGGGCCAGCCACAGCACGCCGACCAGGAAAGGCAGGCCGACGGTCAGCAGCGACAGCGCCGAGAACACGATGCCGAGCAGCGACAGCAGGAACGTCGGGATGGCCAGGAAGACCCCGCTGAGCACGTAGGCGTACGCCCGCACGAACCGCACGATCAACCGACCAGCTCGACCGCCGGGCGGCGCATCCCGGCCGCTGCCGGAACCACCGTGCCGGCCAGCACCAGCGCCGCCGTGAGCAGCACGCCGGCCACCAGATAGGACCCGGGCATCCAGGCCGCGTGCAGGATCGGCGACACGGTTGTCATCGCCACCACCGCGGCCACCACGAGGCTCGTCCCGGTCACCACCAGAGCCTCGCAGAAGACGATGCCGAGCACACGCCCCTGGGTTCCCCCGGCGAGCCGGGTGACGGCCAGGTCGCGCCGGCGGGCCACGGTCGTGTTGATCAGGGTGTTGAGGGCGGCCACGGCGGCGAAGACGGCATAGACCGCGGTTCCCGTGTAGTCGGTCCACACCTCCTCGGCCGTCGGCCGCACCCCGCTGAGGTGCGCGGGCGTGGTCTGCAGCAGCACCTGGATCGCGCTGAACGCGGCGGCCAGGGTCAGGGGCACCATTGCTCCCGAGTAGGTCCTCGCGCGTACGGCAAGGTGCTCGGCCGCCAGGCGGCCGACCGGACCGGCCAGCCGGACCACCGGGGAGACCGCCCGGAGCAGTGCCGGCGCCAGGAATCCGGCGCCGACGCACATCGTGAGCGCGACGAAGAAGCCCTCGTTTTCCGCGTCGCGCGCGTCGAGCCGCGAGACCAGCACGGACAGCACGCCGCCGGCCGCGACGAGCACGAGCCCGATGACGGTCCGGACATGACCGACCGTGCGCCGGGGCGCGGCGGCCTCGCTGAGCGCGACCGCCGGGCGTACGCGGGAAGGCCGCACCGCCGCGATCAGCGTGCCCGGCACCGAGGTGCCGATAGTGATCGCGAAAGCGATCGCCGCCGCCGCCGGATGGCCGTGATAGCCGGTGTCGGCCGGAATCACCCCGTGTGCCGCCAGGCCGTGGATCCAGGCCCGGCCGGCCAGCGAGCCGAGCGGCGCACCGACGAGCGTCGCCGGAATCGCGACCAGCATCGCCTGCGCCACCACCGACCGCCGCACCTGCCCCGGGGACGCCCCGATCGTGCGGGCGAGCGCGATGTCGGCGGCCTGGCGCCCGATGCTGGCGCCCATCGTGACGCCGACGATGAGGATCGACAGGTAGATCGAGATCAGCAGGAACGCCGCGCCCATGTCGGCCACGTCGCCGGCCGGCGGGAGTGTTCGCTGCGCGCCGAGCGACGCGACGACCAGGGCGGCGGCGAGGGCCTGGGTAATGAAGGGACCGACGTAGGCATAGGGATTGGCCTTGAGCGCCTGACGCGTGAGCCCCGCCCTCATGCCGCCACCGCCCGCAGGCGATCGGCGATGTGCGCGGCGTCGCCGGCCGGCCCGTCGGACGCGACCGCGCCCCGGCGGAGCAGGACCACCCGATCGGCCCAGGCCGCCGCGACCGGGTCGTGGGTGACCATCACGACCGTGACACCCTCGCGGTCGACCGCGTCTCGCAGGAGGCCGAGGATCTGACCGCCGGTGGTCGGATCGAGCGCCCCGGTCGGCTCGTCGGCGAAGATCACCTCCGGCCCGGTCACCAGGGCCCGGGCGACCGCCACCCGCTGCTTCTGACCGCCCGAGAGCTCCCCGACCGGCCGCCGGCCGAGCCCCGACAGCCCGACCGCCGCGAGCACCTCGTCGACGCGATATTTTCGCGGGCCACCGAGCCGCACCGGCAGCGCGACATTTTGCGCCACGGTCAGCTCGGACAGCAGGTTGTATGACTGAAAGACGAACCCGACGCGGTCGCGCCTCAGCCGGGTCAGCCGGCCCTCCGGCATGTGGCCGAGGTCGTGGCCGGCCAGCTCGACCCGCCCGGCGGTGACCCGGTCGAGGCCGGCGGCGCAGTGCAACAGGGTGCTCTTGCCGGAACCGGTCGAGCCCATCACCGCCACGAAGCAGGCCGTGCGGACCCGCAGGGTGATCTCGTCGAGGGCGGTGACCGAGCCGAACCGGCGGCTCACGCCGTCGAGGAGGAGAACGTCGTCCATGGCGTTCAGCTTTCCGGGTTTGGGCGGGAGGGGCAGCCGGGCTGGCACGTAGGGCGATGGTGCGGTTAACCGCACCGCTGTGCTTGGCTTGGTGACGTGACCTACCCGTGGCTCGACCTTCCAGCAACCGCCGTCGACCAGGCCGCGCGCATGATGCTGGGCTGGCGCCTGACCGCGAACGGCGTGGTCGTCCGGCTCACCGAGGTCGAGGCGTACAGCGGGCTCGGGGCCGATCCGGCCAGCCACGCCCACCGCGGACGGACCCCGCGCAATGCCATCATGTTCGGCCCGGCCGGCTTCCTGTACGTCTACCAGATCTACGGCATGTACCAGTGCATGAACATCGTGTGCGGCGAGGACGGCGTGGCCGCCGCGGTGCTGCTGCGGGCGGGCGCGGTGGTCGAGGGCGCCGAGACGGCCCGCACCCGCCGGCCGGGCGCCCGGAACGACACCGACCTGGCCGCCGGACCGGGCAAACTGACCCGCGCGCTCGGCATCGGCAAGGCCGACTACGGCACGTCGGTGGTCGACGGCACCGGCCCGCTCACGATCACACCGCCGGACGGCCCGGTCGACCCCATCGAAGCGGGCCCGCGGGTCGGCGTAACGTCGGCCCACGACGTCGCCTGGCGCTTCTGGATCAAAGGTGACCCGACGGTCAGCGCCTACCGCCGCCACACCCCGCGCCGACCGGCGTAACGGACTTCCCCGAACACCCACGCCCACCCGATCCGACCGGTTAGCGTGACGGCGATGGTGACGCAGCGGGGGTTGGTCGTCTTCAGCGCGATGTGCTCGGCCGGCATGCTCTGGTCGGCGATACTCATCGCCGGCCTCTTCGTGGGCTGGCGCCCGGTCGGCTCCGGCGTGGCCGTCGGCGTGGCCGCCCTGCTCACCCTCCCCGGCGCCATAGCGGGCGTGATCGCCAACCGCCTCTATTACCGCACCACCGACTCCCGCCGCCCGTGGAGCCTGGTCTCCTGGGTCCCGCCGCACGTCCCCCACTGGGCCGCGATGCTGGCCGGAGTCCTGTTCTTCGGCTTCTGGCTGGCCGTGGTCGTAGCCTTCGCCGGCCTCGACGGCAACGCCGAACTCCGAAACGGCCACTACGTCATCAACAACCATGGCCGCGTCACCACGGTGAGCCAGGCCGACTACGAACGCCAACTCGACCACGAACAACAGATCTCCCTCGGCATCCTCGGCGCCATCGCGGTCGGCGGCGCCTTCATGACCGCGGCCGTCCTGACCCACGAACCAACCCTCAAAACCCAGGCGGCTGCGACCAACGCCCGCTGAGCGGTCCCCTCCCGCCGGGCGACACCCAGCCTTTTCCCGTACGCGGTAAGCCCCGCTCCCGCCCCGCCCAGGAACAGTGGCAGCAGCCAAACGACCGCGAGCTCTCCATCCGCCGCCACCGAACGCTGAGCCGATCGGTCCAGACCGCGCCGCTGCCTGGCCGGGTCGGCCTCGGCAAGCCCGCCGTCTCCAGCCCGACCGCGCAGGAACAGCCGCTCGGCAGGCCGATGTCCGCTCACGGTCCGGCCCGCACAGGCCCGGCACTGATCCGACGCCGGCGCTGATCCAATGCTGGGCCTGTTTGATCCGGGGCTGGCCCCGGCGCTCACCCGCCCCGGACCGGTACAGATTTGACGGCCGGTCGGCCCTGATCCGGATCGGGCCGCCCCCGGTGCGCCGCGTCCTGAGGCGGGCGCGTCGATTTGGCCGAGGGAAAGGTTCCCTGCTCCGCCCGAAGAGCTGCCAGTCTCCGGCAGAGCGGAACTCAACCCGTCCCGAGGCGCATTGGCCAGACGATGCCCCAGCCGCGTTGGCGCCACCCACCGGCGCTCCGCCTGTATCGAACATTTCTCCGACGGCGCCTAACCCAAAAAAGCCAATGGCATGCGATTGCCCAGGAACGGCCGCACCTATGTGTTTCCGAAGCGATCGTGGTTGAATTCAATACAACAATTCCAAACCCAAATCCTGCCGCCGCCGACTGTCCCCCGATCTTTCCGCCCGCCGAGCAGCATTCATCGCGAGCCCGGCACCCACCCGCGAAGGCGGACGGAAAGATGTGCACCAGGGGCCACCGTCCGAAATCGGCGTAACAAAGCAACTCCGCCGGCCCGAGGACCCTGACGCCGCCCGGATTATTCAACCTGCGCGACGCACCGGCGCAGACTGACACGGCTGGCCTGCTCGACTGGCCCAGCGCGATCGAAACACACGGCCGGATCGCCTCATCCGCGTCGGCAGCGCCAGCCAAGTAGCCAGCGTCACCCGACCAGGCAAGGCTCGATGTGCTGGCGGAGTCTGCCGCGCTAACCGAGGCCACTGCGCCGGCCAAGCCCGCCGCACTGGATAAGTCCGCCGCACTGGCCAAGCCCGCCGCACTGGCCAAGCCCGCCGCACTGACCAAGCCCGCCGCACTGACCAAGCCCGCCGCACTGACCAAGCCCGCCGCACTGACCAAGCCCGCCGCACTGGCCAGGGCCGCCGAGTCTTCCGAGCCGACCGCGCCAACCGACTTTGCCCGGCCTGTTGGGCCGTTTGGACTGGTCGCGGCGCGCCGAACACGATGGTGCAAGTCGTCGGCCTCGAGCCGACCTGTGTCACCTGCGCCGCTTGCGCCGGCCGCGTTGGTCACGCTGGCCCTACGGGGCTGGTGCGCATGGTCGGGCAAGTCGGTTTGCGCAGCTGTCATGGATGGCCGCTGGATCGCCGCCTCGATGCGATCCGTTCTCCCGACGGGGCGCGACGATGCCGAGACATGCCGGGCTCCCGGCGGCGCCGTCGGGCCGGTGGGCCGATCAACTGCGGCCTCGTGCGGAGCCGGCCGGGGTGAAGGCTGCTCTGGTGTCGGTCCAGTGGGGACTGTCAGGCGGCCGCGCTCGGCTTGCAGGCGTTGGTGCTTTGCGGCGTAGCGGCGGGTGAGGCCCCAGTCGCGGTGGCGCTCATGGTCGCGGCGGAATTTGTCACGGTCGGGAGAATAGTTGCGCGATGCTGTTCGGTCGCGCATCCGGGACAATTCTGCTGGGGTGAAAAGCTGAAGCTGCCGCACGAGAAAATCCTGCCGCATAAAAGGGCGCTCCGGTCAGCATTTGATCATGCCAAAAAGAATTCGGCGAACGGGACTGATGCCCGGATTCCCGCCCCTGTCTGGGTGGGCGGCATTTAAGCAGACGGGTACGACATTTTTGGACCGTTGTCCACCGGCGGCCAGAACGCCAGACGGGAGTGGGAGTCAGTCAAGGGCGGAGGCTCTGGATCGCCAGTTCGGCGAAGCGGCGGGATGATGCCAGCCGGGCGGCGGCTGAGGTTGCGCGCAGGCCGGCGTTGGCGCGGAGGAGCAGAATCAGGTCTTCCACGGCGACGTCGGGCCGCAGGTGGTGCTTGGCTCGGCGGGTCAGTTCGGCCAGGGCGGTCAGGGAGCGTTCGCGGGCGGGGGCCAGCTCGGCGACGTAGGGGAACGCGCGCGTGAGGTCGCCGGACTGAAGCTCGAACAACTCGGCGAGGACCGTGCGCAGGCCGTGCCACGGGTCGGGATCGGCCAGGCCGTGCTCGATGATGGTGTGGCAGGCCTTCAGGCGGTCGGCGAAGGCCTCGGTGGCCAGCGCCTGCTTGGTGGGGAAATGGCGGTAGAGGGTGGCTGGG
The DNA here is from genome assembly GCF_040682075.1 of Actinoplanes sp. NPDC051411. Classification (NCBI taxonomy): domain Bacteria; kingdom Bacillati; phylum Actinomycetota; class Actinomycetes; order Micromonosporales; family Micromonosporaceae; genus Actinoplanes; species Actinoplanes sp. NPDC051411. The sequence goes on from NZ_JBFBAD010000016.1 coordinate 50,687, forward strand.
CCTACGCCGGCCCGGTGGGCTACCTCACGCATCGGAGCGTTGAAGCCCTCGGTGGCGAAGACCGCGCGGGCCGCCTCCAGGATCCGCTCGCGGTTGTCGCGCGCGTCCGCGCGAAGCGGCGCCTCCGCGCGAAGCGGCGCCTCCGCACGAAGCGGCGCCTCCGCACGAAGCGGCGCCTCCGCACGAAGCGCCACACCCGAACCCAGCGTCTGCCGCAAGCCACTGCCGGCTCGCGGCTGACCGCTGTCGCGATCGCTGCGCGTTTCGGAACGCGCCGACCAAGCCTCATCGCTGACATCCTCACCAGGGGGCGGCATGTGAGGCAAAGGGACGGCCACACTCTCAACTTAGCCGCCAGGAAAGGCTTCGCCACTAACGTCCGCCCCGTGAAAGCTGTTGTGGTCAAAGAGTTCGGGCCGCCCGAGGGGCTGGCCGTCGTCGACGTCCCCACCCCGGTTCCCGCCGCCGGGCAGGTGCTGGTCGATGTCGAGGCGATCGGTGTCGGCGGGGTGGACGTCGTCATCCGGCGCGGTGACCTTGAGGCCTACGGGTTCCGCCCCGGTTTCGTCCCCGGCGGCGAGGTCGCGGGCACCGTCTCCGCGGTCGGCCACGGCGTCGACCCCCATCTGATCGGCCAGCGGGTGTGGGCGGCCACCGGCACCGGCGGCGGCTATGCCGAGCAGGCGGTCGCGCCGGTCGGCGATGTCGTGCCGCTCCCGGAGGGGCGCGGCTCCGCCGACGCCGTGACGATGGGCAGCGCCGGCGTCGTCGCCCACTTCGGCCTCGCGCACGCCCATTTCACCGCCGGCGAGAGCGTGCTCGTCCGGGGCGCCGCCGGCAGCATCGGCATCATGACCGTCCAGCTGGCCGCGGCCGCCGGCACCGTGTCGGTCACCACCTCGTCGCCGGACGGCGTGCGCGGCCGACGGCTGCGTGAGCTCGGCGCGACCCACGTGCTGGGCCGGGACGAGGACGACGGCGAGACCTACGACGTCATCATCGACGTCGTCGCCGGGCCCGACCTTCCCGGCTTCATCGACCGGCTCAGGCCCAACGGCCGCCTGGTCATCGTCGGCGCTGTCGGCGGGCCGCCTCCGGCCGACTTCGGCGGTCGGCTGATGGCCGCCTTCCAGCGGTCGCTGTCGGTGGCCACGTTCAGCGCGGCCACGGTCTGCGACCGGGCCAAGAATGCCGTACGGGCCGAGCTGTTCACCGGCGCAAAGGCGGTCGTCGACGACGTGCTGCCGCTGGAGCGGGCGGTCGAGGCCCACCGCCGGATGGACCGGGGTGAGGTGTTCGGGCGGATCGTGCTGGCTACGTCCGGCTAGCGCCCGCCGCCGGGCCGGCCACCCGTTGCGCCAGCCAGACCGGCAGCACGGAGAGGACGACCAGCAGGGCCGCCACGACGTTGACCACCGGCGCCTGGTTGGGCCGGAACAGGTTGTTGAAGATCCAGATGGGCAGGGTGGTGATGCCGGGACCGGCGGTGAACGTGGTGACGATGATCTCGTCGAAGGACAGCGCGAAGGCCAACAGCCCGCCCGCGAGCAGCGCCGAACGGATCAACGGGAACGTCACGTACCGGAAGGTCTGCGTGGGCGAAGCGCCCAGGTCGGCCGACGCCTCCTCGAGGGAGACGCCGGTCCGGCGGAGCCGGGCCAGGACGTTGTTGTAGACCGTGACCACGCAGAACGTGGCGTGGCCGACGATCACCGAGAAGAGGCCTTTGCCCAGGCCGAGCGGTTCGATGACCGAGCGCCACGCGCTGTCGAGGGCGATGCCGGTGACGATGCCGGGCAGCGCGATCGGCAGCACGATCAGCAGCGAGAGGGTGTCGCGGCCGAAGAAGCGGAAGCGCTGCACCGCGAACGCGACCATCGTGCCCAGCACGAGCGCGATGAGGGTTGCCCCCAGCCCCGCCTTGACCGAGGTCCACAGGGCATCCCGGGCGCCCGCATTGTCCCACGCCGACGACCACCAACGGGTCGTGAAATCGTGCGGCGGCCAGGCGAAGGTCCGATCGCCGTTGAACGAGTTGACCAGCACCAGCAGCAGCGGAATGTAGATGAACAGCAGTCCGAGGGCCATGAAGGCGCGCAGGGCCCAGCGGGCGGCGGGCGAGAGAATCACAGCTCCTCCAGGGCGCCCGAGCGGCGGACCGCGACCAGGTAGATCACCATGATCACGACGGGCACCGTGGCGATCGCGGCGGCGAACGGCAGGTTGTTGGCGGCGCCGATGTTGGCGTAGACGAGGTTGCCGATCAGCTGTGATTTGCCGCCGACGATCTGCACCGTGATGTAGTCGCCGAGCGACAGCGAGAAGGTGAAGATCGACCCGGCGAAGACCGAGGGGATCAAGATCGGCAAAACCACCGAACGGAACGTACGCCCGACGCGCGCGCCGAGGTCGGCCGAGGCGTCGAGCAGAGAGTCCGGCAGTCGTTCCAGGCCGGCGTAGATCGGCAGGATCATGTAGGGCAGCCACATGTAGGACAGCACCAGGACGACGGCGAAGAGACCGTACCCGGGACCGCCGAACACCTGGTCGAACGGGCCGCCGTTGGCCAGCAGGATCCGCCACGCGTACGCCTTGACCAGATAGGAGGCCCACAGCGGCGTCAAAATAAGAATCACCAACCAATGCCGCGAGCGGGGCGACGCCACCTTGGCCATGTAGAACGCCATCGGCACGGCCAGCACCGTGCAGATCACCGTGACCGAGGCGGCCACCCCGAGACTGCGCAGGGTGACCGCCCGGTAGACATCCCCGGTGACCAGCGTCTTGAAGTTCTGCAGCGTGAAAATGTGGACGACGTCTCCGGTGAACCCGTTGACCATCCAGAACGACGAGACGAGCAGCACGGCGAGCGCGCCGAGGTAGGCCACGACCAGCCACAGGACGGGCAGTGAAAGGAGCCCGGCCAGCCGCAGACGGGGATGAGGACGCATCAGCCCTTGATCTCGGTCCAGGCCTGCGTCCAGGCCGAATAGTCCTTACAGGTCACATCGGTCCGGCCGTCGAGGCACTGCGCGAGCGGCGTTGTCCAGTACCAGACCTTCGAGAAGTACGACTCGTCGGTCGCGTGGAACGTCGTGCAGAAGTTCTTGTCCGACGTCTGGTCGCAGGCGAGCTTGTTGGCCGGCGCCTCCCCGAACCATTCGGCGACGGCCGCGTTGGCCTTCGGCGAGATGATGTGGTTCATCCAGAGGTACGCGCAGTTCGGGTGCTTGGCCTTGGACGAGACCATCCACGTGTCGGACCATCCGGTCGCGCCCTCGCTCGGCAGGAACGCCTGCACCGGCGCCTTGTCGGCTTGGGCGAGGTTGGTGATGACCTGCCAGGTGGTGCCGAGCACCGAGTTGCCGGCCTTGAACGACTGCACCTCCTTGGTGTAGTCCGACCAGTACTCGCCGACGTTCTTGTTCTGGGCCTTGAGCAGGTCGACCGCGGCCGAGAACTGTTTGTCGTCGAGGGCGTACGGGTTCTTGATGCCGAGCCCGGGCTGTGACTTCATGAGATAGAGCGCCGCGTCCGCGATGTAGATCGGCGAGTCGTACGCCGTGATCTTTCCCTTGTACGGCGAGTTGGCGTCGAACACCGCTCCCCACGAGGTCGGCGCCGGCTTGACCACGTCGGTGCGGTACATCAGCAGGTTGGCCCCGCGGCCGTGCGGGATGCCGTAGGGCACGCCGTCGGCCGAGTTCCACTGCTTGTTCTTCAGCCCGTCGAAGACGTCCGCATAATTCGAGATCAATGAAGTGTTGACCGGGGCCACGTCACCGCCGTAGATCAGGCGCAGCGACGCGTCGCCGGAGGCCGACACCACGTCGTACTCCCCGGTCTTCATCAGCGACACCATCTCGTCCGAGGTGCCGGCGATCTTCGAGTTGACCTTGCAGCCGGTCTCCTTCTCGAAGTCGTGCACCCAGTCGACCTTGGGGTCGTTGGAGCCGTCCTCGACGTACCCGGCCCAGGCGATGATGTTGACCTCGCCCTCGCCGGCGCCGAGCGACGCCAGCTTGGCGATCTTGGGCAGGGCCGCCCCGCCCGGCCCGCTTCCGCCCGATTTATCGCTGCCCCCACAGCCGGCCAGCGCCAGAACGCCGGCCATCACCAGGGCCATTCCGCTACGCCGCATCCGCGTCCTCCTTGTTTTCGACCTTGTTTTCGACCACATCACCGACGGCCGAACCGGCCGCCTCGGAGATCTCGATGACGTGCTCCTCATCCCAGCTGAGACGGACGGTCGCGCCGCGCAGGGCGGCAGCCGCCGATCCCGTACGCCGGTTCTGCTCGACAACCACAACCCGGGCGCCGGCGTCGAGGTCGACCACGAATCGCGTGACCGGGCCGGCGTAGATCACCTCGGCCACGGTGCCCGCGTGTCCCTCCTTCGAGATGTCGATCTTTTCGGGTCGCACGGAGAACGTCCCCGATCGTCCAATGAGATCCCGGGCGACAGATCCTGACAAGAGGTTCGATGTCCCGACGAAGCCGGCCACGAAACTGGTCGACGGCGACTCGTAGATGTCGAGCGGCGTCCCCACCTGGGCGATCCGGCCGGAGTCGAAGACCGCCACCCGGTCGCTCATGGTCAGCGCCTCCTCCTGGTCATGAGTGACGAAGACGAACGTGATCCCGGCGTCCCGCTGGATCTGCTTCAACTCGACCTGCATCTGCTCCCGCAGCTTGAGGTCGAGCGCACCGAGCGGCTCGTCGAGCAGCAGCACCCGCGGCCGGTTCACCAGAGCCCGGGCCAGGGCGACCCGCTGCCGCTGCCCGCCCGACAACTCGCTCGGCCGGCGTACGCCGTACCCCTCGAGCCGGACCGTCGCCAGAGCCTGCGCCGCCCTCTCCCGGCGTTCGCGCCGGGAGACCTTGCGGACCTTGAGTCCGTATTCGACGTTCTGCAGCACCGACATGTGCGGGAAGAGCGCGTAGTCCTGGAAGACCGTGTTCACGTCACGCTCGAAGGGCGCCAGCCGGGTGACCTCGCGGCCGCTCAACGTGACCGTGCCGGCGGTCGGCTGTTCGAACCCGGCGATCAGCCGCAGCACGGTCGTCTTGCCGGAGCCGGACGGGCCGAGCATGGAGAAGAACTCGCCGTCGGCGATCTCCAGATCGATCCCCGCGACGGCCTCCACCGCCCCGAAACTCTTCCGCAGACCGGCCAGTCGGATGGCCGGTGTGTCGTTGGTCATGGCCGCACCGTAGATGTGCCGTCCAGCCGGGTAAATAGATTGATTGACAGTCGTTACACCGAACCACTCCAGTACGGTCGTAGAAATGTCAGACGGAAAGATCGGCTTCCGGTCCGAACGTGGTCCGGTCCTCGCCGCGGTCATGCTGTCGACGGCTCTGATCGCCGTCGACTCGACGATCATCGCCACCGCGGTTCCCTCGGTGGTCAAGGACATCGGCGGCTTCTCCGAGTTCCCCTGGATCTTCTCGGTCTACCTTCTGGCCCAGGCCGTGTCGGTGCCGGTCTACGGCAAGCTGAGCGACCTCTTCGGCCGCAAGCCGGTCGTGCTGTGGGGCATCGGCCTGTTCCTGGCCGGCTCGATCATGTGCGGCACGGCCTGGAACATCTGGGTGCTCATCGCGTTCCGGGTGGTGCAGGGGCTGGGCGCGGGCGCGATCCAGCCGACCACGATCACGATCGTCGGCGACCTCTACTCGATAAAGGAACGGGCCAAGGTCCAGGGCTACGTGGCCAGCGTCTGGGGCATCGCCTCGGTGGTCGGGCCGACGCTGGGCGGCGTGTTCAGCGAATACATCAACTGGCGCTGGATCTTCTTCGTCAACATCCCGCTCTGCCTGCTCGCCGCGTTCATGATCATGCGCCGCTTCCACGAGAAGTTCGAGCGCGGCCACCCGGTGATCGACTATCGCGGCGCGGGCCTGCTCACCGGCGGCCTGACCCTGCTCATCCTGGGTGTGCTCGAGGGCGGCCAGGCCTGGGCGTGGGACTCGCCGGCGGGCATCGCGATCCTCGCGATCGGCGTCGGGATGCTGGTCGTCTTCGGGTTCGCCGAGCGCCGCGCGTTCCAGCCGGTGCTGCCGCTCTGGGTCTTCCGACGCCGGCTGCTGGTGGTCAGCGGCCAGCTGTCGGTCGGGGTGGGTGCGATCCTGCTCGGCCTCAGCTCGTACGTGCCGACCTACGCCCAGGACGTGCTCGGCACCGGGCCGCTGGTGGCCGGCCTCGCGCTGGCCGCGCTGACCCTGGGCTGGCCGGTCGCGGCGAGCCAGGCCGGCCGCATCTACCTGCGCTTCGGCTTCCGGGCGACCGCGATTCTCGGCACCTCGCTGGTGCTGATCGGATCGCTGCTGATGCTCACCCTGGGCGCGCACTCGAGCGTGCTCACCGTGGCCGCGTTCTGCCTGGTGATGGGATTCGGCATGGGCTTCACCACCTCGCCGGCGCTGATCGCGGCCCAGTCGAGCGTCGGCTGGTCCGAGCGGGGCGTGGTCACCGCCAACAACATCTTCCTGCGCTCGCTGGGCAGTTCGCTCGGCGTGGCGGTCTTCGGCGCCGTCGCCAACGCGGTGATCGGGCACGGCCGGGTGACGCCCGGGCACCTGACCACCGCGGTACATCGCATCTTCATCGGCATCGTGATCGTCGCGGTGCTGATGGCCGCGCTGGCCGCCCTGATGCCGCAGCGGATCGAGGAGCAGCCGGCGGCTTCGGAGGGTCTGAAGGCGCAAGAAACCGTGGCCAATTAACTCAGTTCGCGGTTCCGGTACTCCGGGATATTGACAGAGGTTGATGACAACCGACAACGTTGTCATCGAACTTTTTTCAACGTGACGAGGGCTCGTTCGCCCGAAGTCAGGTTGAAAAAGGTTCGCTCCCCATGTCCTGGAGAAGGGACGACGACTCCCATGATCCGTGCCCTCGCCGCGGCGGTCCTCCTCACCGCCGCGGCTCTGTCCGTACCGCAGGCGGCGCTGGCGGCCGACGCCAACCTCACGCAGTACGTCAACCCGCTCGTCGGCACCGACGACTCCAACTCCCCCAACCCGGTCGGCGGCGGCGCCGGCGGGAGCACCTTCCCGGGCGCGACCGTGCCGTTCGGCATGACCCAGTTCAGCCCGGACACCCCGACCGGCTCCCCGTCCGGCTACCGCGACCGCGACCGCACGATCGAGTCGTTCAGCCTGACCCACTTCAACGGCGCCGGCTGCCCCAACAACGAGGACATCCCGATCCTCCCGGTCACCGGCAACCTCGGCTCATCGCCGGGTTCCGCCTGGACCTCGTACGCCAGTGCCTACACCAAGAGCAACGAGAGCGCCGCCCCCGGCTACTACAAGAACAAGCTCGACAAGTACGGGGTGACCGCCGAACTCAGCGCGACCACCCGCACCGGCGCGCTCCGGCTGACCTACCCGGCGACCACCACCGCGCGGGTGCTGATCAACGACAGCCGCTCGGCCACCGGTGACCGGGCCGGCACGGTGTCGATCAGCGGCAACCGGGTCTCCGGCTCGCACACCGCGGGCGGCTTCTGCGGCGGCCGGACCTACCAGATGTACTACTCGATCCAGTTCGACCGCACGCCGACCGGTTTCGGAACCTTCAGCGGCGGCACCGTCAGCAACGGCTCGGCGAGCGCCAGCGGCAACCAGACCGGCGCCTACGTCACGTTCGACACCTCGTCCACCGCGGTCGTCAACGCGACCATCGGCATCTCGTTCGTCAGCGTCGCCAACGCGCAGGCCAACGCGACCGCCGAGACCGGCGCCTTCGACACCGTGCGGGCCAACGCCGGCGCGGCCTGGAACACCATGCTCAACCGGGTGCAGGTCACCGGCGGCGGCGCCACCGACCTGCAGAAGTTCTATACCGCCCTCTACCACGTGTTCAGCAACCCCAACGTGGCCAGCGACACCAACGGGCAGTACATGGGCTTCGACAACGCGGTGCACTCCTCGGCCACGCCGGTCTACCAGAACTACTCGGGCTGGGACATCTACCGGTCGTGGAGCCCGCTCGTCTCGCTCGTCGCCCCCGACGTGATGACCGACATCGTCAAGTCGATGGTGCTCGACGGCCAGCAGGGCGGCCTGCTGCCCAAGTGGTCGCAGCAGAACACCGAGGACTTCGTCATGCCGGGCGACCCGGGACCGATCATCGTCGACGAGGCGTACCAGTTCGGCGTCCGCGGCTTCGACACCGCGTCCGCGCTGGCGCTGATGAAGAAGAGCGCCACCGGCGGCGCCACCCAGGGCTTCGTGCTGCGGGGCAACGAGTCCGGCTACGAGAGCCAGCACTACATCGCGGGCAACCCGTCGGAGACGCTCGAATACGCGTCGAGCGACTTCGCGATCAGCCGGTTCGCGCTCGCGCTGGGCGACACCGCGGGCTACAACACGTACGCCACGCACTCGCAGTACTGGCGGTCGCTGTTCAACGGCGAGTCGTCGTACATCCACACCCGCAACGGCGACGGCAGCTTCCCGTGGCCGCTCAACCCGGCCACCGAGTCGCCCTACACCGAGGGCAACGCGGCCCAGTACACGTGGATGGTGCCGCATAACCTGGGCGCGCTGATCACCCTGATGGGCGGCAAGCAGACCGCGATCCAGCGGCTCGACCACCACTTCACCCAGCTCAACGGCGGCCTGTCGGCGCCGTACTTCTACGTCGGCAACGAACCCGAGCACGGGGTGCCGTGGACCTACAACTTCGCCGGCAAGCCCTCGGGCGCCGGCGACGCGGTGCGCCGGGTGATGAACGAGTCGTTCACCACCGGGGCGGGCGGCCTGCCCGGCAACGACGACCTGGGCGCCACCTCGGCCTGGTACGTCTGGGCGGCGCTGGGTCTCTACCCCGTGACACCGGGTGCGGACACGCTGGCCGTCCACGGTGGAATCTTCCCGAGCGTGCTCATCCAGCGCCCGACCGGGAACCTCACGATCTCGGGCGGCAGCGCTTCGAACCCGTACGTGCAGTCGCTGACCGTCAACGGCTCGTCGACGACGCACAACTACCTGCGCTACGCCGACATCGCGTCGGGCGGCACCATCGCGTACGGAATGGGCTCGTCGCCCTCGGCGACGTGGGGCACCGGCTCGGGTGACGTGCCGCCCAGCTTCGGTGACGGTGGCACCCAGCCCGCCGCCGAGCCCGACCTCGGGCCCAACCTGGCCCTCGGCAGGACGGCGACCACCGGCTCGGCCGAATGCGGCACCGGCGAGACCGCGGCCAAGGCGGTCGACGGCCAGCTCAAGGGCAACAGCAAGTGGTGCACCGGCGGCACGCCGCACACCCTGACCGTCGACCTCGGCTCGGCCCAGACCGTGTCGTCGGTCGTGGTCAAGCACGCCGGCCTGGGCGGCGAGAACACCGCCTGGAACACCGCCGACTACACGATCCAGACGTCGACCGACGGCAGTTCCTTCTCCACGGCGGTAACCGTTGCCGGAGCCCGCAACAGCCGCAGTTACCTTCCGTTCCCGGCGCGCTCCGCGCGTTACGTCCGCCTCAACATCACCGCCCCGACCAACAACGGCGGCGACACCGCCGCGCGGATCTACGAGCTCGAGGCGTACGGGTCGTCCAGCAACCCGACCGACCTGGCACTCCGCACGACCGCCACCGCCGACTCGTCCTGTGGCAGCACCGAGACGCCGGACCGGGCGTTCAACGGCAGCTGGCTCGGCGGCTGGGCCGACAAGTGGTGCTCGCAGGGCTCCTCGAAGTGGCTCCAGACCGACCTCGGGTCGACCAGGCACGTCGGCTCGGTCGTGCTGCGGCACGCCGGCGCGGGTGGCGAATACCCGTCCTGGAACACCCGCGACTTCGACATCCAGACGTCGGCCGACGGCTCGACCTGGACGACCCGCGCCTCGGTGCGCGGCAACACCGCCGACAGCACGACAACGACCGTCAACGCGGACGCCCGCTACGTACGGCTGAACGTGATCACCCCGGCCTCGGACGGCAACACCGCGGCCCGCATCTACGAGATGGACGTACGCGGCTGACGCCGTAACGTACGAGGAGGGCCCGCGCGGGCCCTCCTCGTACGCCCGGCGCGCCCCGGCTTGCGGCCGGCCCTGCTCAGGGCAAGAATGAAGGCCGGTTGATGACCCAGCCGACGCTCCGTGGGGAGATGGCTGGTGTCCAAGACTTTCAGCGACAGCGTGCGCGCCCCGCGGTGGGCGCCTGGTCTTCTCGGTTGGTCGCAGCGGCGGGCCGACGACACCGACGTGATCTTCCTGGTGGGTGAGCTCGACCTGGCGGCCGCCCCCGAACTGCGACGACGGCTGGTCGGCGCCGTCAAGTCGAGCACGGCCACCCGCATCACGCTCGACCTCTCGGGCGTAAGTTTTCTCGACGCGCACTGCGCCGGCGTCATCGTCGCCGCCGCGGAGGCGGCGGCGGACCGGGGCCGCACGCTGCGGGTCGACGGGCTGCGCGGCATTGCGGAGCGGGTGTTCGACGTGCTCGGGCTGGAGCCGATGGTGGCCCGCCGGGTCATGACAGGTGACGGCGGGAGTGATTCTGGTGGCCGATGAGATTTCGCCCGAGGAGAGGGCGACCCGGGCCGGGTTGTGGGAGGCCGGTGCGGACGAGCGGGAGCGGCTGGCCGACGAGCGGGAGCGGCTGGCCGACGAGCGGGAGCGGCTGGCCGACGAGCGGGAGCGGCTGGCCGACGAGCGCGAGGGGCTGGCCGACGAACGGCAACGCGCGGCCGACCGGCAGGAACACGCGCAGGCCCAGCGGAAGGCCGGCCGGATCGCGGCCGGCGAGGACGACGGGGCGACGGAAGCGGCCGACGTGCTCCGTGCCGAGGCCGCCGTGCGGCGGGCGGAGGCCGAGCTCGACCGGACCCGGAAGGCCGCCGCCCGGGCCAGGCGCGCGCCGCCCTGCGGCTGGCCCGCGGTGAGCGGGCCGCGGCGGCCCTGCTCGGCGATCAGGCCCGCAGTGCCGAAGAGGCCGCGTGGCTGGCCGACCGGCGCGACTTCGTCGCCGTCGAGCGCGACGGCCTGGCCGACGAGCGCGACCGGACAGCGGACCAGCGCGAGGAGACGGCCGGGCGGCGGGAACAGCGGGCCGACGAACGTGACCACGAGTTGCTGAATCGGGAGCGGCTGTTCGACCTGAAAAGGCGGGCCGACGACAAGCGACGACGTGAGCGCGCGGCGACCGACCGGCGGGCCGCCGCCCAGGAACGGGCCCGGGCCGCCGAGGCCTGGGGGCCCCAGACGTACGGTCCGATGCTGCTGGGCGCCTTCGCACCGCTGGCTCGGCAGCTGTTCGGCAACGACAACCTTCGGGACGTACTGGCCGAGGTGCTGAAGTTCAGTGTCGGCGCGGTGGCCGGATGCGACAGCGCCGGCATCACGCTCTACCAGCACGGACACGTCGTCGACACGGTGACCACCGACGCCGTCGCCGCCGAGCTCGACGACCTCCAGTTCGCGACCGGCATCGGCCCCGCGCCCGAGGCGATGCAGGGGGAGCATCCCGTCTACGTGGCTGACCTGACGGCCGCGTCCCGCTGGCCGGTTCTCGGGGCCACCGCCTCCCAGCTCGGCATGTCCAGCGCCCTCTGTTACGGCCTGTACGTCCATCGCCCGTCCCAGTGGTCGGCTCTCGGCACGTTCGATCTCTACGGCGCGACGCCGGACGGGTTCAGCGAGGACGACCGGGAGTTCTGCTCGATTCTGGCCGCCTATCTGGCGCTCGCCGTGGCCACGGCACAGCGCCACGACGACGTCGACCGCCGCGAGGCAGCTCTGCACCGGGGCCTGAGCACCCGCGACATCATCGGGCAGGCGAAGGGCATTCTGAGGGAACGTGAGCGCCTGTCGGCCGGCGACGCCTTCGACCTGTTGCGCCGCGTATCGCAGCGGCTGGACCGCAAACTCAGCGATGTCGCCCAGCATCTGGCCGAGACCGGGGAGCTGCCGGGATAGCCACTGTGCCCTGGCGTACATCAATCTTTGAAGGTTGTTTACAAATACCAATACATCTGGTTCAGTCGATACATCCCGCAAGCCCCCGGCTGGTCAGAGGTGTTCCCCATGCCCAGAAAACGGCTGATGGCGATCGTCGTCGCCATCGGTGTCACGATGGCCGCGGCCGTCGCCGCCCTCGTCCCCATCACCGCGTCCGAGGCCGCCACGGCCTGCGCCGCGGCCTACAACAACAGCTCCGTCTACACCGGAGGGGCCGTCGTCTCGTACAACGGCCACAACTGGACGGCCAAGTGGTGGACGCAGTTCGAGGCGCCCTCGACCGGCGGCTCCGGCGTCTGGAGTGACGGCGGCGCCTGCGGCAGCTCCACCGGCGGTGGCGGCGGCACCGGCAGCTGCAACTACCCGGACTGGGCGGCCGGCCAGAACTACGCCACCGGCGCGATCGTCCGCTACCCGAACAACGGGCAGTACTACCAGGCCACGCACGACAACCCGGGCTACGACCCGACCATCTCGACCTGGTTCTGGTCGCCGTTCTCGTGCACCGGCGGCGGAGGCGGCACCACGACCCCGCCCCCGAGCGGCGGCGGCTTCGTCGTCAGTGAAGCCCAGTTCAACTCGATGTTCCCGGGCCGGAACAGCTTCTACACCTACCAGGGCCTGGTCACCGCCATGTCCAAGTACCCGGCGTTCGCCACCACCGGCTCCGACACCGTGAAGCGGCAGGAGGCGGCGGCGTTCCTGGCCAACGTCGGGCACGAGACCGGCGGCCTGGTCTACATCGACGAGATCAACACGGCCAACTACCCGCACTACTGCGACACGTCCCAGCCGTACGGCTGCCCGGCCGGGGTGTCCGCCTACCACGGTCGCGGGCCGATCCAGCTGAGCTGGAACTTCAACTACTACGCGGCCGGCAACGCGCTCGGCGTCGACCTGCTGAACAACCCCAACCTGGTCTCCACCAACGCCGCGATCTCCTGGGAGACCGGCCTCTGGTACTGGATGACCGGCACCGGCAACGCGGGCACCACCTCGCACAACGCCATGGTCAACGGCCAGGGCTTCGGCACCACGATCCGGGCCATCAACAGCATCGAGTGCAACGGCGGCAACACCGCCGAGATGCAGGACCGGGTCAACCAGTACAACCGCTTCGTCGGCATCCTCGGTGTCTCCGCGGGCGGCAACCTGACCTGCTGACCCGCTGGGATTTCGCCGCCGGCTGAGCCCGTCTGCTGACAGCAGATACCGCTTGGCCGGCGGCATTTTCCAGGTCGATGGTGGTGTCATGCCGCAAACAAACACCCCGTGGACCGCGGGATCCATCGACGACCAGGTGGCCGCCCGGCTACTCCATCAGCGCATCATCGTGCTCGGGAAGGAGGTCGACGACGAGATCGCCAACCGGCTCTGCGGCCAACTCCTCCTGCTCTCGGCCGAAGACCCGCGCGGCACGATCAGCCTCTACATCAACTCCCCCGGCGGCTCGGTCAGCGCCGGCCTCGCCATCTACGACACGATGCGGCTGATCCCCAACGAGGTCAGCACGCTCGCGCTCGGGCTGGCCGGCAGCATGGGCCAGTTCCTGCTCACCGCGGGCGCCCCCGGCAAGCGGTTCAGCCTGCCGAACGCCCAGATCCTCATGCACCAGGGCTCGGCCGGCTTCGGCGGCACCGCAGCCGACGTCGAGATCTACGCCCAGCAGCTGGAACGGCTGGGCGCCCTGCTCCTGCGCCTGACCGCCGAGCACACCGGGCAGAGCGTCGAGACGGTCGAGCTGGACAGCCGGCGCGACCGCTGGTTCACCGCCGACGAGGCCCTCGGCTACGGGCTCATCGACCACATCCTCGACAGCGTCGACGACGTACGCCCCGCGGTCGCCCGCCACCCGATGGGACTGAGCGCGTGAGCCAGTACACGATTCCCACCGTGGTCGAGAAGACCCCGAACGGCGAGCGCGCCTTCGACGTCTACTCCCGCCTGCTGTCCGACCGGATCATCTTCCTGGGCACCGAGATCGACGACGGCGTGGCCAACGTCGTGATCGCCCAGCTGCTCCACCTCGAGTCGGCCGGCGAGCAGGACATCGCCCTCTACATCAACTCGCCCGGCGGCGGTTTCAACGCGCTGACCGCCATTTACGACACCATGAACTTCATCCGCTGCGGCATCGCGACGTTCTGCGTGGGCCAGGCGTCGTCCGCCGCGGCGGCCCTGCTCGCGGCCGGCACCCCGGGCAAACGCTCGGTGCTACCGCACGCCAAGGTGACCCTGCACCAGCCGTCGAGCCAGGCCCGGGGCACGCTGCCCGACCTGGCGGTGGAGGCCAAGGAGGTCGCGAAGGTGCGGGCCGAGATGGACCAGATCCTGTCCCGGCACACCGGCCACCCACCGGCCAAGATCAGGGAGGACACCGACCGCAGCATGGCCCTCTCGGCCGCCGACGCGGTCGCCTACGGCCTCGCCGACCAGGTGATCACCAGCCGGCCGAACACCGGCTACCGGCTGAACGCGGCCTAGGCCTTTTTACGCGGCGGCTTTTTACGCGGCCATCAGCATGACGCCGCCCGAAACGGACGCCTGCGGGCCACGGCGACGGGCGGCGTCGAGCCGGAAGACGTTGGACGGGGCGATCTCGGTCACGAACGACAACCGCACCTCGCCGAGCAGATCGGACAGGTCGACGCGGAGCGAATCACAGACCGCGGCCACCACCTCCGAGCTCGGCTCCTTGAGGCCCCGCTCGACCTCGGAGAGGTATTGCACGGAGACGCAGGCCTCGCGGGCGACCTCGGCCAGCGTGCGCTTCTGCTCCAGCCGGCGGCGGCGCAGCACCTCGCCGACCACGGTGCGCAACAACGGCCGCTTCTCCATGAGGTCACCGTACCGAATCCGGCCCCTCCCGTGGTTAAGCCGGCAGCGTAGCGACGGCGGCCACCGAGCGCCGGACGATGAGAGCGGCCCTACGACGTGCGCACCGACACCCGCCGCTCGACCCGCAGCAGATACTCCTCCCGGTCCAGCGGATTGTTGTCCGAGCGTGCGCGGGTCGGGGGCGCCCCGGCGACCGGCCGGTAACCGGCGAAGGTGGTCTCCACCACGCCCTCGCCGCGGGTCAGGCCGGGCAGGGCGGGCTCCAGCTCTTTCAGGCGGGCGGCCGGGATCAGGCCGCCGATGACGTACGCGTCCCGATCGGTCTCCTGCCTCTCCGGCACGGCGTTGACCTTGCCGAGCATCCCGAGCACCGGCCCGAGTGTGTCGGCCGGCCCGTCGAGCTCGAACCGCTGGATCGGCTCGCACACCGTCGTGCCGGCCCGTTTGAGGGCCGCCATCAGCACCAGCGGCAGCAGCTTCCGGTAGTCGGCCGGCGTGGTCAGCGGCGCCGCGTATCCGCAGTGGGTCACGGTCACCTTGACGTCGATCACCTGCCAGCCGTGAAGTCCCTGCTCGAGCGTGCGCCGGACGGTCTCCTCGATCGCCGCCTGGAACAGCTCGGCCGTCCGGAACAGATAGATCGGCACCTGCTCGACCGGCACATCGAGCTCAACCGCGAACCCGTCGGCCGGCTCCACCCTGATCCCCAGCGAAGCGAAGTAGGGATTGCCGTCCTTCTTCAGCGTCTCGCCCGCCTCGCCCGCCTGCCGGGGCCGCTCGACGTGAATCGTGGTCGTCTCCCGGAAGCCGACCCTCAGCCCGTACTCCTCGGCCAGCGTCATCTCGATGACCTCCTTCTGCACCTCGCCGTAGAGCGACACCGTGAGATCAGGACGCAGATTGATCAGCGGATCCTGCTCGGCCAGCTGCGTCAGCGCGTCATGCAGCGCCGGCCGGTCGGTCTCCCGCTCGGGCACGATCTTCGTCTCCAGCGTCGGCGGCGCGAAGGCCCGCATGCTGCCGCGCTCGTGCGCGCGCCCGATCGCGTCACCGATCCGCACGTCCCGCAGCCCGTGCACCTTGCCGATCTCGCCGGCCCGGATCTGCCGGCAGCGCCCGCCCGCCGTCTCGAGCCCGGTCACCACGGTGTCCTTGGTGAGGTGGTCACGCACCCGCAGCGTCCCGTCGAACAGCCGCACATAGGCGACCTTCGCCCCGGCCCGGTCACGCTCCACTTTGAACACCGTCCCGCTGACCGGCGCCTCGGGATCGCCGGCCGCGCCGGGCAGCAGCTCGGCCAGGCCCTCCAGGAGAGCATCAACCCCCGCACCGGTGACCGCCGAGCCGAAGAACACCGGATTGACCCGCCCGGTCTTGGCACTCTGAGCGAGAAGCTCACGCAGCTTCCCGTACGCGACCTGCCCGCGCACGTAGTCCCCGAGCAGCTCGTCCCCGCCGTCGAGTTCCACCAGCCGAGCCACCAGCTCTTCCAGCTTCCGCCCGTGTTCGCAGCCGCTCTCGTGGTCGCCCAGCAGCCCCAGCCGCCGCCTCCCCCTCCCTTCTTCGGGTGGGTCGGAGTCAAGCACGCCGGTCTGACAAATCTCGCCCGCTGTCCACAGGCCGCCGTTTGCACAGTCGGCGGGGATAAGCGGTTGCGCGACGGCATCACGACTGCCCAGCCCGCGCACGGTGCTGACCGCGACCGCCCGGTCGGTGAGCCGCCGGGTGATGTCGCGGAGCAGGCTCTCCTCGCGAGCACCACTACGATCGATCTTGTTGACGAAGATCAGCGTGGGCACGCCGAGCCGGTGCAGCGTCCGCATGAGCACACGGGTCTGCGCCTGCACGCCCTCGACCGCGGAGATCACGAGCACGGCCCCGTCGAGCACCCGCAGCGCCCGCTCGACCTCGGCGATGAAGTCGGGGTGCCCCGGCGTGTCGATCAGGTTGACCGTGGTGCCGCCGACCGGGAACGAGGCCACGGCCGTCTTGATCGTGATGCCGCGGCGCCGTTCGAGGGCGAGCGAGTCGGTCTGGGTGTTGCCGGCGTCCACGCTGCCGACGGCGTCGATGACCCCGCCCGCGTAGAGCAGGCGCTCGGTCAGGCTGGTCTTACCGGCATCGACGTGCGCCACGATGCCGAGGTTGAGAACGGTCACGCAGGTCCTTCGCGAAAGAGGTGGTCAGGAACACCGGGAACGCGAAACCTGCCCGCATCTCTCCTCCTTCGACGAACGCCTGAACCCCGCAACCTACCCGATGTAGCGGGGCCTCGCCCCCAATTAACGCCTTTGCCGCATCGCACAACGTGTGCGACAGTTGTGATTACGGCGTGAAGTCATGCAGATACTTTACGTAGTAGTGACGAGGGGGTGACACCATGGCATCACCTTGGGCGCTGGACCGATTCGGCGGCCTGACCGGCGCACTCAGCAAGCGCCTGCCACAGGCCCTCGGCGCGGCTCTGGAGCGCACCTTCGCAAAACGCGCCACCGCCGACGCACCACCCGACAAGGCCCCCGGCACCCGCCGGCCGGCTCTCCGCCACACCGTGCTGTTTTCGGGCTCGTCCAACCAGGCCCTGCTCGACAGCCGCTGGGGCGAACCCACGATCACCGACGACCGCTACTGAGTTCATGGTCGACCCGCGGCGGTCCTGACGATCGAACACGCTGCGCCGATGCCGTTCGCCACCGGCGCAGCGCCTCTCGCCAGGCGCCGGAAGAGGCGCCGGAGAGGCGCCGGAAAAGACGCTCTACGGATCCGCTCCGCGCCCGGTCGTGAGTACGAGCCGAGCCCGGCAAGAGGCATCACGCCGGCGTCGCCGACCAGACTGAGGACGGGCCCATAGAGCGGCAAGCCGCCCCGGACGCAATCTGAACGCGTGGCCTGACGGCGACACGACTCATGGCCAGGATGCTATCGACACGCGGTGCCGGCGAGGTACCGATCGGCGCCGAGGTGGGCGCGTCCCGTCCATGTCGGACAGTGCGGCCTGGCGGGCGCCCCTGGAGCGCGGGGCCACGGTTCGAGATCCCGGGTGGCGAACTTTCGCTGTGCCGCCGAACGGCGGCCGTCAGGGCAACGCGGCCGGATACCTGCGGCGGCGCCCCCGGGAGAGCAGGGGCGCCGCCGGTCGGAGGGTTACATCACGGCCGGAGAGGCGGCCACTTCGGCGCGGCTGGCGCGCACCAGCAGGAACGCGATCAGGGACGCCACGGCGATCAGGCCCGCGCTGACCCAGAACGCGACCGTGTAACTGTGGACGGTCGCGACCGCCTGGAGGCCGGGCAGCTGGGCCGGGCTGGTGATGTCGTGCTGATGATCGGTCAGGTAGCCGGCGACCGCCGAGGTGAAGATGGTGTTCAGCAGGGCGGTGCCGAGTGAGCCGCCGATCTGCTGGGTGGTGTTGATCAGGGCGCTCGCCACCCCGGCGTCGTGGTCGGCCACACCGACCAGGGCGGTGTTCGACATCGGGCCGAAGGTGACGCCCATGCCGAAGCTGATGACGAGTTCGGCCGGGAAGACGTGGCTCCAGAAGCCGGTGTCGACGCCGATGCGGGTGAGCATCACCATGCCGACCGCGGCCAGCAGCAGGCCACCGGCCATCAGCACCCGCGGGCCGACCCGGGTCAGCAACTGGGCCGACAGTCCGGCGCCGAGGATGATGCCGAGCGTGAAGGGCAGGAACGCCACCCCGGTCTCGAGCGCCGAGTAGCCCAGCGTGATCTGCAGGTAGAAGGTCAGGAACAGGAAGACTCCGAACAGGCCGACGCCGAGCAGCAGCGCCGAGAGGTAGGAGCCGCCCCGGTTGCGGTCGAGGATGACCCGCATCGGCAGCAGCGGGTGCGAGGAGCGCAGCTCGATCACCACGAAGGCGACCAGCAGCACGCCGGCGGCGACCAGGAATTCGATGGTGGTCGCGGCGCCCCAGCCGTCGCTGCTCGCCTTGGTGAAGCCGTAGACCAGGGCGACCAGGCCGAGGGTCGAGGTGAGCGCGCCGGGCAGGTCGTAGCGGGTGTTGCCCTCGGCCCGGCTCTCGCTGACGAAACGGAGCGCGGCCAGTGCGGCGATGATCGCGATCGGGGTGCTGACGAGCAGGGTCCAGCGCCAGGAGGCGTACTCGGTCAGCAGGCCTCCCATCAGGAGGCCGACCGCACCGCCGCCGCCGGCGATGGCGCCGTAGACGCCGAACGCCCGGGCCCGTTCCTTGGCGTCGGTGAAGGTGACGGTGAGCAGCGACAACGCGGCCGGCGCCATGAGGGCGCCGAACGCGCCCTGCAGCGCGCGGGCGGAGAACAGCATGCCCTCGTTGACCGCCGCGCCACCGAGCGCCGAGGCGGCGGCGAAGCCGAGCAGGCCGATGATGAACGCCCGCTTGCGCCCGGTGTAGTCGGCGATCCGGCCACCGAGCAGCAACAGCCCGCCGAAGGCCAGCGCGTACGTGGTGATCACCCACTGCCGGTTGGCGTCCGAGATGTTCAGGGCCTTCTGGGCGGTCGGCAGGGCGATCGTGGTGATCGTCGCGTCCAGCACGATCAGCAGCTGGGAGACCGCGATAACGGCGAGCGCCAGCCAGCGGCGATTTCCTGAATCGGGCGATATATCCGGCGCGAGACGGGTGTCTGAGGTGGTGATGGACACGGAACGGCCCCCCAAGGACGTGCGGATGGAAGCCCTCGGGCGAGCGGCCCGGGGCGAGGAGTGAGGAAAGCTCTAGGCTTGGAGCAACGGCAGGATGATGTCGTCGACCAGGTGGTCGACGAAGGCGGCGTCGAGCGGCTCGCCCAGCGCGAAGGCGCGCATGAACATCTGGGCGGGCACGATCTCGTCGATCAGGTCGGCGCGGTAGTCGGAACGCAGCTCGCCGCGTGCCACCGCCCGCGAACAGATCACCTCGGCGTACGCCGACTTGGAGTCGCGCATCGCACGCAACTCGGCCGCCAGCTCGGGCTCGGACTGAAGGACCGCGAACAGGCCGGCCAGGATCGGCCCCTGATCGCCGCTCATGAGCGTGGCCATTTCGTTGAACCAGGCCACCAGGTCGCCGCGGAGACTCCCGGTGTCGGGGAGGTCCTCCGTCGCGGCCCGGCAGAACCTCACCGCGTCGATGACCAGGCCGGCCTTCGTGGGCCAGTGCCGGTAGAGGGTGGCCTTGCTGGCTTGTGCCCGGGCGGCCACCGCATCGACGCGGAGCCCCTGGTAGCCGCACTCGGCAAGCAGGTCATAGGTCGCGCGGAGGATCGCGCTCTCGCGCTCCTCGTCAAGTCGTCGAGTGACCATGCCTACCCCCTCCCGAGTCAACCTACCGGAGGTCGATGCGAAACGAAACTGTTTCGTACACTAGCTCTCTCCGCCGCGTACCCCAAACGCATGTGACGCAGGCGACCGCAACGAAGAACGGCGCCGTCCCCGAAGGGACGGCGCCGCCGAAAAGCCCGGTACCTACTTCTTCTTGACCGCGCCCGTGGCCGGGTCGATCAGGACCGTCTTCATGTTCGCCTTCTTGCCGAAGTTGAACATGCCGTTCAGCGAGCCGGCCTGGCTGTCGAACGAGTAGTCGCCGATGCGACCCAGGCCCCAGTTGTCCTCGACGAACTTCAGGATCGAGGTCTGATCGGTCAGGGTGTGGTCGACGTGGTTGACCTTCGACCAGGGGCTGATGACCAGCAGCGGGGTGCGCGGGCCATAGCCACAGCGGTCGGCGTAGCCGCCGTTGGCCGACTTGGTCTCACAGGCGGCGGTGTCGTTGACCGCGTCGTGCGAGCCGTTGACGACCTTCGGCATCACGTGGTCGTACCAGCCGTCCGAGTCGTCGTAAGCGACGACGACCGCGGTCGACGCCCACTCCTTCGACTTCTGCAGCTGGTTGATCTCCTTGGCGATGAACGCCTGCTCGTCCAGCGGGTCCGAGTAACCGGCGTGGCCGTCCTGGTACTCGCCGGCCTTCAGGTAGCTGACGGCGGGCAGGTTGTTGGCCTTCAGCGCCGCGTCGAAGTCGGTCAGGTCGTAGTTGTGGTTGGCCTGGTCGGTGTGACCGATGGCCTTGACCGACGACGGCGCCAGGTGCTGCGGGTTGCTGGTCGACTTGTAGTACGAGAACGGATTGTGGTGGGGGCTGTAGTCCACCACCGCGTTACCGCCCACGTTCTGGTGGGTCGTGCCGCAGACCGAGTAGCCGTTCGCGGTGCCGGTCGGCTTGAAGCCGCCCTGGAACCAGCCCCAGGTCAGGCCGGCGCCGTTGAGCTTGTCGCCGATGTTCTTACCCGTCATCACGGCCAGCGGGTTGGTGCTGGTGTGGTTGGAGTCCGAGCAGTCGTCGAACGCCGGGTCGGGGTCGCCGGTCACGGTGCCGACGCCCTTGGCGTCCGGCGACGTGACGACGGCGGTGCTGCTGACCTTCGCCCCGGTCTTCGAGTCGACGGCGTAGACGCCGTGGGTCTGGCCCGAGATCAGGTTGACGGCACCCGGAGTCGACGGCCCGTAGTTGGTGTCGAACGAGTTGTCGCTCATCGAGTAGTTCTGGGCGTAGTTCCAGAGCCCGGTGACCGTGTTGCCGTCGTAGTAGTCCATGACCAGGCCCGGCTCACCGAAGATCACCGGCGCGCCGGTGCAGGTGTCGTGGCCCGTCTTCTGGACGAACTGGTCGACCTTGCCGTTGTCGTACGCCTGCTGCTCGTGCAGGTAACCGTGGTCCTGGTCGCAGGTCAGGGCCTGGTCGTGGCTGAGCCGCGAAGGGTTGTAGGTGTTCGGGTTCTTGGTCAGCAGCTGCTTGGACAGACCGTTGACCGAGGGGGTGCCCTTGGCCGCCTTGAACGTGGTGCCGTCCGTGTTGGCGGCCTTCGGGTACGTCCCGAAGTAGTGGTCGAACGAGATGTTCTCGTCGAAGATGACCACGACGTGCTGAATCGGGCTGCGGGCCTGCGGCGCCTTCTTGACCTTGAGCATCTGCGGGGCCGTCTGGCCCGCGAACGCCGGCGTGGTCGCGGTGGCCGCGAGGACCATGGCGGCCGCTACCGCCCCGATCTTCGTCGTGCGATTCCAGGAGATGGGTCGGAAACCCATGCTCGCCTCCCTGTTCAGGTGGAACTGTGCGACAAGGACTCTCGTCTGCAGCCACCGACGATCACCGCCGCCGACACGGCCGGAAGCATAAGTTTGAATGAACCGATCGTGACTTAGGCCAGGCTCAGCACGGCCGAACCCAGGTAATCACTCGCATCTCGGACACCCGGCAGGACCAGGAAATATCCGCCGCCGACGGGCTGGATGTAGTCGACCAGAGGCTCGCCCTCGAGGCGGCGCTGGATCTCCGCGAACTGCTTGTCGGGATCCTGCTGGAAGCAGACGAAAACCAGCCCCTGGTCGAGGTTGCCGACGTCGTCCACGCCCTTGTCGTAGTTGTACGGACGGCGCAGGATGCGGCTCTCGGCGCTCTCGGGCGTACGCGGGTTGGCCCGCCGCATGTGCGCGGTGAGCGGAATCGCCTCGCCGACCGGGTCGGCGGCGAAGTTGGGGATGTCCTTCTCGTGGTTGCCGTCCAGCGGCGCCCCCGAGTCCCGGCGGCGGCCGAACATACGCTCCTGCTCCACGATGCTCACCCGGTCCCAGAACTCGACCAGCATCCGGATGACGCGGATGACCTGATAGGACCCGCCGGCCGTCCACGGCTGCTCGGCCGCGGCGGGCAGCCACACGAAACGGTCCATCTGGGCCGGGACCGTGATCTCCAGGTTGGACGTACCGTCCTTGAAGCCCATCAGGTTGCGCGGCGTCCCCTCGGGCCGCGGCGGATTCACGAAGCCGTCGGCCCGCCAGCGGATCTGCATGCCGCCGCGGGTGTGCCGGGCGATGTCACGCAGCGCGTGGACCACCGTGTCGCGGTTGTCGGCGCACAGCTGGAGCGAGAGGTCGCCGTGGGTGCGGGCCGGGTCGAGGTGGTCGTCGGGGAACATCGGCATCGCGGTCAGCGCCTCGGGCTTGTGCGCGGCCAGGCCGAACCGCTGGTCGAACATGGACGCGCCGACGCCGACGGTCACGGTCAGGTTGTCCGGCGAGACCGACGGGCCGACCACGCCCGAATCGGTCGGCGGCCCCGCGATGCCGACCTCGGGCGGGGTGCCACCGGTGGTCAGGAAACGGGCCCGGTCGGTGATCGTGTGGAACAGGTCGGTGAGGTCCTGCCGGTTGTCCACGATCAGGTCGAACGCTACGTGGCTGGCCTGGGCCTGCGGCGGGGTCACGATGCCGGCCTGGTGGACACCGTGGAAGGCGACGGCCGACGGGGCATCCTCGTGGAAGGCGCGCGGGCTGATGGCCAGACCGGCGGCCCCGGCTCCGATGCCACGGAGGAAATTGCGGCGGTTGGTGCTCACTGAGTCCTCCGTACCTCGCCGATCGCGGCGATCGGGGCGAGATCTTCCAGCAGACGGCCGAGTTTGCCGTCCAGTTCCTCACGGTCGTGGGTGGACAGCGACTGCAGCGGCGCCCACCGGCCGCCCTTGTGGTAGGAGTCGACCAGCTTCTTCAGCCCGGCCAGCTCACTCTGGACGGTCGGCCAGGCCGGGTAGCGCGGCTGGATCTCGGGCGCGATCGCGTCGAGCACCATCCTGGTGCCGTCCAGGTTGGCCGACATGACCGCGAGCTCGGCGTGCGCACCCTGGTCCTCGGTGCCGCTCAGCTCGAACTGCAGCGTGTTCTCGAGGATCTCGTGCGAGCGCAGCGGCAGGTCGTTGGGGTCGGTGCGCTCCTTGTCGAACTCGCCGTGCAGGCTCGCCACGTCACTCGACAACCGGCTGCCGAGGGCGGCGAGGGCCGGCATCGACTCGTTGTGCCACAACCCGTACTCGATCCGGCGCAGGCCGGTCCAGTCCTTGTCGTGCACCCCGCCGGGCAGGCCGTCCGGCATGCCGTCGATGGCGTCGGCCGAGTCACCGAAGGTGTCGTAGGCCGCGCCCAGGCGGTTATAGGCGAGCTGGGCGACCAGCCAGGCTTTCTGCGACCGCGAGCGGTCTCCGGACCCCAATGCCGTACGCAGTGAGCCGACGTTCCCGCCCAGCCTGGCCAGTCCGGCCGCCACGTGCGCGCGGTAGGTCTTGACCGCGGGCGCCAGGGTGTTCTCGTCGACCGGGGTGACCGCGGTGGCGCCCTTGGCCGGCCCGTCCTTGATCGTCACGCTCGGACCGGTCTCCAGGTCGGCGCCGTCGGGCAGACAGGTGAAGGCGTACGTGCCGTTGCCGAGGACCAGGTGGAACGACCGGGACGTGCCCGGGGCCAGCGACTCGATCTCCTGGTAGATGCCGTGCGAGGCCGGGTCGACCAGCTCGACCTCCATCGTCACCGAGTCGGTGTTGTGCACCTCGATGGTCTGGTCGCCGCCCTGAGGCCGGTCCCAGCCCACTCCACAGCGGCCCCGGGCGACCTGGATCCCGGGATCTCGGGGGGTCGGCGCCGGCGAACTGCAGGCGGCCATGGCGGCGACCGTGAGGACCGCCGCCACGGCTAGACGTCCGGCTTGCGGCATTCCTTGGCTCCTCATGGCGCAAATGCATCGAGACAGCCGGAAGAATAGAACGCCGTCGGCCCCGCTTCTGAGCTCAGCGGGAAGGGTTCACCCGCCGGTCACCGCACGT
This sequence comes from Actinoplanes sp. NPDC051411, assembly GCF_040682075.1. Taxonomy (NCBI): domain Bacteria; kingdom Bacillati; phylum Actinomycetota; class Actinomycetes; order Micromonosporales; family Micromonosporaceae; genus Actinoplanes; species Actinoplanes sp. NPDC051411. Next base: position 75,133 of record NZ_JBFBAD010000016.1, read on the forward strand.
TCGGCAACCAGGACCGAAGGGTCAGCACCCGGGTGAACTGGGTCGCGCTGAAGTTGTCGTCGCTGATGACATCGATCACGTCACCCCTCGGGGTCGGCGGGCGTGATCGTCAGGCCCTCCAGCGGGGCGTTCGTGGTGGCCTCGCCGGCCGGGGTGACGGCGAACCGGGCGGGCACGGGCCGGGACGACTTCTGCACGCCGTCCCGGCCGAAGATCCGGATCGACGGCTCGGTCTCGGAGCTGACCACGAAGTCGCCGTTCGGAAGCACGGCCAGACCCTCGTTGTCCGAGGTGGTGCCGTCGTCGTCCGGATACAGAAAAGCCACCGGGCCAACCCGGTGGCTTTTGTTCGATGGAACGGTCAGCGGACGGTGATCACGGCGACCGGGAACTTCCGGTCGGTCTTCTTCTCGTAGTCGGCGGCGTCGGGCCAGTAGGCGCGCCACGTGGCGTAGAGCTCGTCATAGTCGTCGTCGCGGCCCGGGCGGACCTCACGGTGGTCGGCCTGCACGGTCTTGGAGCCCAGCTCGATGGTCACCGGGCCGTCGACGGCCTCCAGGTTGTCGAACCACTGCGGGGTCTCCGGCGCGCCGCCGGCGCTGGCGCAGACGATGTACGAGTCGCCGTGGGGCGCCGCGACCAGCGGGTTGACGTACTCCTTGCCGGACTTGCGGCCCGGGGTGTGCAGCAGGATGGACTCCTTGCCCTCCCAGTGCCCACCGAGGACCCCGTCGTTGGCCCGGAATGTCTCGATAATCGTGTCGTTGAACGAAGCCATGCCTGCAGATTAGTTGACGGTGGGAATTTCCACCCCGTCTGTGATCTGTGTCGCGCCATCGAACTCGGGACGGCCTCCCACGTGGGCCTTCGACGCCGCGGGCTCCCGGCTCAGGGCTTTCGGGCCACCGCGCCGTACGCGTCGAGCCACTCCGCCTCGCCGGCCGGGCGCCAGCCGGTGATCTGCACCAGGCCCGGTTCGACGATCTCGAGGCCCTCGAAGAGGCGGCCGATCTCGTCCGGGCCGCGCAGGATGTACGGCACGCCGCCGCTCCGGGCCAGCCGCTCGGCGCCGTCGACCACCGCCTGGGTCGTGTTGGTGCCGTCCCACAACACGAGGTAGCTGCCGGACGCCGTCGCCGCCATCACCCGGTTGACGATCGACGCGACCACCCCCAGGTCGGGCTCGTAGCCCAGCACGCCCATGAACATGACGCCGACCGGCCGGCTGAAGTCGAGGGTCTTCGCCGCCTCGGCCAGAATCAGCTCCGGGTCGTGATAGTCGGCCTCGACGTGCGTCGTCCCGGAATCGGCCATCAGGCTGCGGGCGTGAACGAGCACCAGCGGATCGTTGTCCACATAGACGATTCGCGACTCGGCGGAGACCGACCGCGCGACCTCGTGCGTGTTCTGCATGGTCGGCAGCCCGGTGCCGATGTCGAGGAACTGCCGGATGCCGGCCTCGGCGGCCAGATAGCGGACGGCCCGGATGAGGAACTGCCGGGAATGCTTCGCCATCAGCACGATCTCGGGATAGACCTGGGCCACGGCATCCCCGGCGGCCCGATCGGCGGCGAAGTTGTCGGTGCCGCCCATCCAGTAGTTCCAGATGCGCGCCGCGTGCGGCACGTCCGGCTGCAGCGCCGAGTTGTCGCCATCCGTGACGGTCATGCGCACGTTCTACGGGAACCCCACCGAGTGCGCAAGAGTAGAACGATGTCGTCCAGCAGCACTCCAGGCCCCGACTGGCTCGGCCCGTCACCCGCCTTCGGCCGCACCCCACACCACGGGATCCACCTTGTGCCGGCCCAGATCAGCCCGCACCCGGGCGTCTACTCCGGGCCGTCCATAGTCGCCGGACACGCCTCCTGGGCCTGGCTCGCCCTGCTGGCCGCCGCGCTCCTTGTCGCCGCCTTCGCGGTCAGCCGCTACCTGCGCCGGCCCTAGCGGCCACTCCCCTCGTTCTCTTCGACCGCAGCCGCGCCGATTGCGGCCTGGTCGAAGGCGCGCGTGACCCGCGCCCGGTGCTCGTCGAAGAACGACTCGGCCTGCTCGCCGGCCATGATGCGGGCCGCCGCGTCCACATAGCACACCCGATAGGCGGCCAGCGCCAGCGCCGCCGTCAGCCTCGGCTGCGCCTGGCCGCCCTCCTCGAACAGCCCGGCCACCAACCCTTCCAGCTCCTCCAGGAACTCGCGCACCCGCGCCCGCAGCGCCGGCGAGTCGATCACGACCTGCCAGAAGTAGGTCATCCGGTCGGCGAAGCCGGCCAGGGGGTGCCGGGTGTCGAGCAGTTGCAGGAACACGTCCCGCAGGGCGGCCAGCGGGGTGGCCGAGCCGCGTACGCCGGCCTCGATCAGGCCGGTCAGCTCGGGGAGCCGGTCGAGGAACATGTCTTCTTTGCGGGCGAAGTAGTTGAAGACCGTCATGCGGGAGACGCCGGCCGCCGCCGCGATCTCGGAGACGCTGACCGCTTCGAAGCCGCGGGTCAGGATCAGCTGGGTGGCCACTCCCGAGATCCGGTCGCGGAGCTCCTGTTTCTTGCGTTCGCGGAGGCCGGGTGTCGTCATGAGGCAAATCATAGACCGGATAAAAACATTGACTCGGTCTAAGAAAAGCGCCCATCCTGGCGGACATGACTACTTACGACGTGGTGGTGGCGGGGGCCGGCCCGGTCGGGCTGATGGTGGCGAGCGAGTTGGCGCTGCGCGGCGTACGGGTGCTGGTGGCCGAGCGGCTCGCTGAGCCCGACCTCACGATCAAGGCCGGCGCGATCAACGTGCCGACCGCCGAGGCGCTCGACCGGCGCGGCCTGATGCCGCGGGTGCTCGAGGCGCAGAAGGCTCAGCAGGCGAAGATCCTGGAGTTCCTCAAGTCGCAGGGCCGGGAGATGCCGGCCATGCCCCGCAAGCCGTTCATCGGTCATTTCGGGGCCATCTGGCTGGATGCCGACAACCTTCAAAACCATGACGACCCGTGGGCCGCGCACGGGCCGGCCGCCCACATCAACATGCTGAGTCAGCAGGAGCTCGAGGCGATTCTCGCCGAGCACGCGACGGCGCTCGGCGCCGAGATCAGGCGGGGGGTCACCCTGACCGGCTTCGCCGCCGGCTCCGATTCCGTACGCGTGGAGCTCTCCGACGGCCCGGTCGAAGCGGGATGGCTCGTCGGGGCGGACGGCGGCCGCAGTGTCGTCCGCAAGCTGGCCGGCTTCGACTTTCCCGGCACCGGCCCGCGCATCACCGGTCACCAGGCGATCGTCAAGATGTCCGGCGCCGAGCAGCTGCGCGGCGGCTGGAACGTGACCGACACCGGCGTCTACGTGAGCGGCCCGGTCCCGGGCCGCATCCTGACCGTCGAGTTCGACGGGCCGCCGGCCGACCGCGACACCCCGATCACCGCGGCCGAGCTGCAGGCCAGCCTGCGGGCCGTGTCGGGGGTCGAGGTGACGGTCGAGGAGGTGCTGAGCGCGACCCGGTTCACCGACAACGCGCGCCAGGCCGCCACCTACCGGATGGGCCGGGTGCTGCTGGCCGGCGACGCCGCGCACGTGCATTCGCCGTTCGGCGGGCAGGGGCTCAACCTGGGCATCGGCGACGCGATGAACCTGGGCTGGAAGCTGGCCGCCGAGATCCGGGGCCGGGCGCCGGAGGGACTGCTCGACTCGTACACCGCCGAGCGGCACCCGATCGGCGCGTGGGTGCTCGACTGGACGCGGGCCCAGGTCGAGATCATGCAGCCGGGGCCGTACAACCGGGCGATCCGGGCGGTGGTGGCCGACCTGGCCGCGACCCGCGACGGCACGATGTACCTGGGCACCAGCATCTCCGGGCTGCGCCAGCGGTACGACCTGGGCAGCGCGAACGACCTGGTGGGCCGGGGCGCCCCCGAGATCGTGCTGGCCGACGGGCGGCGGCTGGCCGAGTTGCTGCACGACGGCCGGGGTGTGCTGCTCGGCGACTTCACGGTCGAGGACGACCGCCTGCACGTGGCAAAGACTGAGGGCACGGCGATGCTCGTACGCCCGGACGGCATCGTCGCCTGGGTCGAGGGCGACGGCGATCTCGACTCGGCGCTGCGGCGCTGGTTCGGCGGCGTACGCGTGGGGTAGGGAGTGCCCATGGGTTCCCGGCGGCTGGCCGTCACCGTGATGTGTGTCGGCTATTTCCTGGTCCTGCTCGATGTCAGCATCGTCAACGTGGCGCTGCCGAGCATCGGCAGCGATCTGGGGGCCGGCGTCGGCGCCCTGCAGTGGACCGTCGACGCCTACGCGGTGACCCTGGCCGCGCTGATGCTGACCGCGGGCACGCTCGGCGATCTCTACGGTCACAAGAGGATCGTGCTGGCCGGGCTGGCGCTGTTCGGCGCCGGTTCGGCCGGGTGCGCGCTGGCGCCGACCGCCGGCGCGCTGGTCGGCTTCCGGGCGCTCTCCGGGATCGGCGCCGCGCTGCTGCTGCCGGGCACGCTGGCGATCATCACCCGCGCGGTGCCGGATCGCCGCGAGCAGGCCCGGGCGATCGGCGTGTGGGCCGGGGTGGGCAGCGTCGCCCTGCCGGCCGGGCCGGTGCTCGGCGGCGCGCTGGTCGACGGCCCGGGATGGCGCTGGGTGTTCTGGATCAACGTGCCGATCGTGCTGGTCGCCGGCCTGGTCACCGCCCGGGTGATCAGTGAGAGCCGCGCGACCGCCCGCCGGCGTCCGGACGTGCGGGGGATGGTGACCGGCGCCTTGGCGCTGGCCGCGGTGGTCGACGCGTTCGTCTCCCACGACAGCTGGATCCCGGTCGTGCTCGCCGCCGCCTTCCTGCTCCTGTTCGCCGCCGCCGAAAGCCGGGCCGCCGACCCGATGATTCCGCTCCCGCTGTTGCGGCAGCAGGGCTTCGTCGTGGCCAACGCGGCGGCCGGCGCGATGAACCTCGGCACCCTCGGCCTGCTCTTCGTCGTCACGCTGTTTCTTCAGCGGGTGCAGGGCCGGTCGGCGCTCGCCGCGGGGCTGGCCCTCCTACCTCTCTTCCTGCCGCTGAGCGTGCTCGCCCCGATCGCCGGCCGGATGACCGCGCGTTTCGGTCCGCGCCGCCCGATGGTGGCCGGCCTCGTCGTCGCGGCGGCCGGGGCGGCCCTGCTGATCCTCCTCGATGCGGGAACCGCCTACCCGGTGATCGTGCCGGGCCTGCTGCTCTGGGGCGTCGGGCTCGGCGTGCTGACTCCGGCGGTGGTCGCGGCGGCGGTGCGGGCGGCGCCGGACGACCGGGCGGGGCTGGCCTCGGCGGCGAACAACACCGCTCGGCAGGCCGGCGGGGCGGTCGGCATCGCGGCGTACGGTGCCCTGGCCGGCGATCCCGGAGCCGGCGGTTTCGTCGGCGGCCTCCACCTCGTCTCGGCGGTCACCGCGGCGCTGTTCGTCGTGACCGCGCTCGTCGTGCTCCTGACCATCGATCGTGGTCGCGCCGAGCGCCGGCCGCTTCGCGAAAGTCCGACCTTCCGGCGGGATGACCGATCGGCACCCGAACGACACCGGGTGCATTCCTCACGTGAGCATGATCGTCACCGATGAACGGTCCGTGGCAGATCTCCGACCCGGCTCTCCCGGGGGCATGACGGGGCGCGGACGGCCCGAGGCGACCACCGTCGCCGGGCTGGTGCTGGGCCTTTTCGACCTGGCCTGGTTCCTGATCGGGCTGGTACACCAGTGGGCGCACCCGATCGTCGGATGGATCCCGCTGCCGTTCGGGGCGGCGCTCGCGGCGTACGCCTGCCGGCGGGTGACCCGCCGGGGTGACCTGGCCCGGGCGACACGGCGATTCTGGGGTCAGATGGGTCTGGCGTGTGCCGCCCTGGCTCTGGCGATCGTCAGCAACGCGGCGGACGCGTTCCGCGGTGGCGAGCCGACGCAGTGGATCAGCTCCCGCACGCTCGCGATCTACCTGCTCATCCTCGGCGTGGCGATCTGGGCGCTGCTGCGGCTGCCGGCCTGGCAGCGCACCCGCCGCGACTGGTTCCGGTTCGCGCTCGACGCCGGCATCCTGCTGCTCGCCAACAGCGCGTTCATCTGGCACTACTCGCTTCGCAAGATCGACCTGTGGGCCTCGCAGACCGGGTCGGCGCTGCCGACCGTCGCGATCAGCCTGGTCGCCTCGATCTCGATGCTGACCTTCATCAAGGTCGTGTTCGCCGGCGCGGGCGAGCTGGATCGCCGGGCCCTGCACATCCTGTCCTGGGGCGTGGCCGCCTCGGCGGTCAGCGGCAGCGTCTCGATCTTCATCACCGACCGGCCCTACCTGTCGACGACGTTCCTGGCCGCCCCGCTGGCCGCGATGGCCGCCCAGACCGCGGCCAACCGGCAGTTCCACGCGGCCCAGGAGGCTCCCGGCGCGCCGCCGCCGGCCCGCCACGCCGGCGTGCTGCCCTACCTGGCCGCGGCCGGCATGAGCGCGCTGCTGATCGCGGTCGTGGCTCCGGGCGGCGGCGAGGTGCTGACCATCGTGATCTGGGCGGTGGCGATGACCGTGCTGGTGATGGTCCGCCAGTTCGGCATGCTGCGGGAGAACGGGCGGCTGCTGCGTACGGTCGACGCCAACCTCCGGCAGCTGCGCGACTATCAGGCCCAGCTCGCCCACCAGGTCTCGCACGACACGCTCACCGAGATCCCCAACCGGGCCCTGTTCAACGACCGGGTCACGGCCCAGCTGGCCGACGGGCAGCCGTTCCACGTCGCGCTGCTCGACCTCGACGACTTCAAGGTGATCAACGACCGGCTCGGGCACGGGACCGGCGACGCGCTGCTCAAGGTGGTCTCCCGCCGCCTGCACGAGCGGATGCGCCCGACCGACACGGTCGCCCGGCTGGGTGGCGACGAGTTCACCCTGCTGCTGCCCGGGCGTACCGCCGACGAGACCGCGGTGCTCATGCGCGAACTGGTCGCCGCGGTGCAGCAGCCGGTGCTGCTGCACGGTCAGGACATGGTCGTCCGGATCAGCGCCGGCGTCACCACGGCCCACGACGGCGACACGCCGGAGGAGCTGATCCGCCGGGCCGACGTGGCGATGTACTCGGCCAAGCAGGTCGGCGGGGGCCGCACGACCTGGTTCGACCCGATGATGGACAAGCTGGCCGACGCGGACGCCCAGCTCGGGCACGACCTGCGCCAGGCGCTGGCCCGCGACGAGCTGTTCGTGCTCTACCAGCCGATCGTCGAGCTGCCGCACGGCGGGCTGGCCGGTGTCGAGGCGCTCGTCCGCTGGCGGCACCCGGAGCACGGACTGGTCTCCCCCGCCATCTTCATCCCGGTGGCCGAGCGCAACGGCTCGATCGTCGACGTCGGCTGGTGGATCCTCGAGCAGGTCGTGCACCAGGCCGCCGCGTGGGAGCGGGAGTACGGCCCGCACGCCCCGGAGAAGGTCAGCGTCAACATCTCGGCCCGTCAGCTGGGTGAGCCCGGGTTCGCCGACCGGGTCGCCGCGCTGCTGCGGGAGACCGGTCTGACCCCGTACCGGCTGGTGGCCGAGGTGACCGAGACCGCCGTGCTCGGCACGGGCGAGGCCCTGGACGCGGTCCACGAGCTGCACGGGTTGGGGATGCGGGTGGCGCTGGACGACTTCGGCACCGGGCAGTCCTCGCTCAGCCTTCTGGTCGACACGCCGGTACGCGTCCTGAAGGTCGACAAGTCGTTCGTCGACGGGGTGACCGTGTCGAGCCCGCAGGCCGTGATCGTCGACGGGCTGATCGGGATCACCGACGGCCTGGCGATCGAGGCGGTGGCCGAGGGCGTGGAGACCGCTGAGCAGGCACATCGCCTGCACGCCGTCGGCTACCGCTATGCCCAGGGCTTCCATTTCGCGCGGCCGATGCCGCCGGAGGACGTGGCATTGCTGCTGGATCAGGCGCCCATCTCAGTGACCGGGAATCTCGACAATCTCAACTGATTTAGTAGACAAGGTAGGTGTTCGTCGCCGAGACTCGGCGACATGAACTTCACCCTGGCGCTCGCCGGCCTCGGCGTCGGCATCATCGTCGGTCTGACCGGCATGGGCGGTGGCGCCCTGATGACCCCGATCCTGGTGCTGGTCTTCGGGGTGCCGCCGGTGGCCGCCGTCTCCAGCGACCTGGCGGCCAGCGCGGTGATGAAGCCGTTCGGCGGTTTCGTGCACGCCCGGCGCGGCACGGTCAACTGGCGGCTGGTTCTCTGGCTCTGCATCGGCAGCGTGCCGAGCGCGTTCTGCGGCGTCCTGCTGCTGCGCCTGCTCGGCAACGACTCGAGCGTGCAGCACACGATCCAGATCGCGCTCGGGGTGGCACTCGTGCTGGCCGCGGCCGGTCTGCTGCTCAAGTCGTGGGCCGCCCGGCGGCGAGGCGACGACGGGCCGGCGGAACCGATCGTCGTGCGCCCGATACCGACCCTTCTGGTCGGCGCGGCCGGCGGGCTGGTCGTGGGCCTGACCTCGGTCGGATCGGGCTCACTGATCATCGTGGTGCTGCTCGCGCTCTATCCCAGGCTCCGGGCCAACGACCTCGTCGGCACCGACCTCGTGCAGGCGATCCCACTGGTCTTCTCGGCCGCGTTCGGTCACGCGCTGTTCGGCGACCTCAAGCTCGACCTCGCCGCCTCGGTGCTGGTCGGCTCGGTGCCGGGCGTACTCATCGGCTCACGCATCTCATCCCGCGCCCCGGCCGGCCTGATCCGCTCGGCCCTGGTCATCGTGCTGCTGGCCAGCGCGCTGAAGCTGTTCAACGTGAGCACGATCGTGGTCGCCGTGATCGTCGGTGCGGCGGTGCTGATCGCCGTCGGTGCGGGCATCAGCAAGCGTCTGCCGTCCCGCCGCCCGGCCGAGACCGCTTCGGACAGCCGGGCCCGGGAGACCGCCTCCATCTCCTGACCCCGCCCCGGGCAAAGCCGGGCTGCGCTCCACCTCACCTTCTCTTACCCGCCGTCCTTCCCCGCCGATGAGGAAGGCGGGGAGAGAACGGGAAGGGATTGATGAGCGTCCGGCTCAAGCTGCTCGGTGGCGTGCTCGCCATCGCGGCGATGATGGTCGTCACCGGCCTCGTCGTGCTGCACGCCGACGACCAGTCGGCTCGGCGCGCGGCGGTCACCACGGCCGAACAGGTCGCGGCGGGACTGGCCAAGGATGTCGCCTATTCCCTGGTGCCGTCCGGCGAGCCGGGCACCAGCGTGCCGCTCTACGACGATCCCACCGCCCTCCGGGCGTACGTCCGGCGGATGCACGACCTCCAGGCCCGCGACCTCGTCGTGCTCGACACCAGCCAGCGGGTGCTGGCCGACGCCGAGCCGGCCGACAACGACACGGTCTACAACTGGGACCTCGGTGACGAGGTGCGCCTGACGATCCTCGACCAGAAGCCGCGCGAGTTCATCGAGCAGAGCGGCGACTCCGGCACGGCGGCCATCCGCGAGGTCGTGGTGCCGCTGATCGACGCGAGTGACGTGACCCTGGGCGCGGTGATCTACGAGTACACCCCGACCTACGACCAGATGGTCGCGATGACCGGCCGGGCCGAGCGCACGATCACGATCATCGGCGCGGTCTGCATCCTGGTCGTACTGCTGCTGGGGGCGCTCGTCGCCGAGTCGATCACCCGGCGGATCCGCCGGCTGACCCGGGCCGTCGAGGTGGTCCGGGACGGCGACTTCTCCCAGCGCGTGGTGACCGGCGGGCGCGACGAGATCGGCCAGCTGGGCACCGCGTTCAACGACATGGCGTTCCGGCTCGAGCAGTCGGCGCGGGAGATCCTGGCCAAGGAGTACACCGACCGGATCCTCGCCAACGCGGGCGAGGGCATCTGCGGGGTCGACGCGGCGGGCCGGTTCACCTTCGCCAACGAGGCGGCCGGGCGGATCACCGGCCTGGGCGTCGAGGGCCTGCTCACCCGCTACGCGGGAGCTTTGCTCCCGGCCGCGGGCGAGATCGTCGGTGACGGCGTGGAACGCGAGGTCACGCTCGATCGGGCGGACGGCACTTCCGTACGCGTCGCCTACACGGTCAGCACCATCGAGGCGGGTGACCGGGTGATCGGCGCCGTGGTCGTCCTGCGCGACGTGACCCGGCAGCGCGCCCTCGAACACGACCTGCGGCACCAGGCCCTGCACGACGGACTGACCGGTCTGCCCAACCGCAAGCTGTTCCTCGACCGGCTGGAGCACGCGATGACCCGGGCCCGCGAGTCCGGCGAACCGATCGGCGTGCTCTACCTCGACCTCGACGGTTTCAAGAAGGTCAACGACAGCCTCGGGCACAACGCGGGCGACCAGCTGTTGCGGACGACCGCCGAACGCCTGCAGGCGGCACTGCGCCCGCACGACACCGTGGCCCGGCTCGGCGGCGACGAGTTCGCGGTGCTGCTCGAAGGCGCCGGCTCGCTGGAAACCCTGGTGGACGACCTGCTGGCCGCCCTGTCCAGGCCGTTCCTGCTGTACGACCGCGAGGCGACGGTCTCGGCGAGCATCGGCGTCGTCCCGGACGCCGCCCGCTACACCGACGCCGACGAGGTGATCCGCAACGCCGACGTCGCCATGTACGCCGCCAAGGCGGGCGGAAAAGCCCGCCACCAGGTGTTCGAAAGCCGCATGCACGAGCAGCTGCTCGACCGGCTCGACCTGGAGAACCGGCTCCGCGAGGCGGTGCACCGGGGCGAACTGCGCCTGCACCTGCAGCCGGTCGTCGAGGTGCGGACCCGCCGGCTGGCCGGGGTCGAGGCCCTGGTCCGCTGGGAGGACCCGGAACGCGGACTCCAGCCGCCGGGCGCGTTCATCCCGCTGGCCGAGGAGACCGGTCTGATCACCGAGATCGACCGCTGGGTGCTGCTCGCGGCGTGCGAGGCCGTACGCCACTGGCAGGACATCTCCCCCGACACCGCCCCGGCCTGGGTCAGCGTCAACCTGTCGGCGGCCAACCTGGAGGTGCCCGACCTGACCGACCGGGTGGCGTACGCGCTGGCCTCCTCCGGCCTGTCCCCCCGCTGCCTGGTGCTCGAGCTGACCGAGACGGTGCTGATGCGCGACATCGCGGTGACCGCGCAACGGCTCGAGGAGCTGCGCGAGCTGGGCGTGCAGATCGCGATCGACGACTTCGGCACCGGCTACTCCTCGCTCGGCTACCTGCGCGACATCCCGGTCGACGTGCTCAAGGTCGACCGGTCGTTCATCATCGGCCTGGCGACCAGCCCCCGCCAGCAGGAACTGGTCAGCGCGGTCGTCCAGCTCGGGCACACGCTGGGCCTGAAGGTGGTGGCCGAGGGCATCGAGGAGGAGGACCAGCTCACTGCCCTGGCGGCGATGGGCTGCCGCTACGCCCAGGGCTTCCACCTGGGGCGCCCCGCGCCGGCCGCCTCCCTGATCGGAGCGGCACTAGAGTTGACCCATGCGCGCGCGGATGGCCGACATCGCCAAGCAGGCCCAGGTCAGTGAGGCGACGGTGTCGCGTGTCATCAATGACCGCCCCGGCGTCTCCCCCGAGACCCGGCAGTCGGTGCTGACCGCCCTCGACGTCCTCGGCTACGAGCGGCCGGAACGCCTGCGCAAGCGCAGCGCCGGCCTGGTCGGCCTGGTCGTGCCCGAGCTCGACAACCCGATCTTTCCGGCGTTCTGCCAGGTCATCGAGTCGACGCTGGCCCAGCAGGGCTACACCCCGGTGCTGTGCAGCCAGTCCCCGGGCGGCGTCACCGAGGACGAATACGTCGAGATGCTGCTCGACCGGCAGGTCAGCGGCATCGTCTTCGTCTCCGGCCTGTCCGCCGACACCACCGCCGACCACGCCCGCTACCAGCGCCTGCTCGACCGCCCGCTGCCGATCGTGCTGGTCAACGGCTTCGCCGAGGGCATCGAGGCACCGTTCGTCTCGTGCGACGACCGGCTGGCTGGCGACCTGGCCGTCTCGCATCTGGTCGCGCTCGGCCACCAGCGGATCGGCATGATCTGCGGGCCGCACCGGTTCATCTCGACCCAGCGCAAGCTCCAGGGCTACCGGATCGCGGTGAAGCGCGAGCTGGGGATCGCCGACCCCGACCTCGTCTCGCTCACCCTGTTCGGCGTCGAGGGCGGCGAGGTGGCGGCCGACCGACTGCTGGCCAAGGGCGTGACCGGCATCGTCTGCGGCTCCGACCTGATGGCGCTGGGCGCGATCCGGGCCGCCCGGCGCCGCGGGCTGCGGGTGCCGGGCGACGTCTCGGTGATCGGCTTCGACGACTCGCCGCTGATCGCGTTCACCGACCCGCCGCTGACCACGCTGCGCCAGCCGGTCACGGCGATGGCCGTGGCCGCGGTCAACTCCCTGGTCGACGAGATCAACGGCCACGGGGCGCCGCACTCGGAATACCTGTTCCGGCCCGAGCTGGTGGTCCGCAGTTCGTCCGCGATCGCCCCGGCCCGCCGCACGACACCCGCCGCCGTCACCGCGGGCGGTCCTGGATCACGCGGATGATCCAGATGGTCGCGCTCGCGCCGCTCAGCACGACCGCCACGCTGACCCCGGCAAAAGGGACCGGCGGCCGCACCTTCAGAAACGCCGACACGGCCAGATAAACCGTCAAACCGGTCAGCAGAATCGTCGCCCGGAGATCGGTCGACCAGCGCGCCGGCAGACGAAAACGACGCCACCGGAACCAGGCGAACAACATGTCGGGAATTCCGAACGCCGGAAAGATCAGAAACAGGCGCCAGTCGCGGCTGAAAATGCCGGCCAAGGCCAGAAAGAACGCGGCGCCGAGCAGCATGCAGACGCCCGCGACCTCGGCTCCCGACCGCGCGATCGGCCCCAGTCGATGCGGCCACCGCACCGGCGGCCGCCACCGCGGGTCGTCCGGCGACGTCACTCTGTTTTACGATCTGACGCGCTTTTACGATCTGACGCGCGACGGCAACTGAGGAACTCGCAGTCCGGCATCCGGGCCACCTCGCGGCAGACGGGCTCAGTGGATTCCCATTCTGAGCGACCGCCGACCGGCGCGAAACCACCGATCGACCGTCCCGTTCCGTGTGACCGTTCCGAAATACCGGCAATGCGCTCAGGACAGCAGCCCGGACGCCTCGAGAACGTACGCTGTCAGATCTTCGTCAGCCCGCGTCGTGTGCACCTCGCCGGGCCGCCAGATCACGAGATGCCCAGCCTCGACCGGCTCCCAGGGGCCGTCGCCCGACCGCACACTCCCCCGCCCGAACAGCACCAGCAGAAACTGCTCGACATCGGTCGGATGCCGCCCGATCTCGCCGCCCGCGGCGACGCGAAGAACCGTCAGCGCGGCCACGTCGGACCGGATCAGCGCCTCGGCGGTCAGGCCGCTGCTCCCGTACGCCGTGATCTCGCGGCCGCCGTCGTCCCGCAGATCCCTGATCTCCATCCGAAGAAGAGTAGTGGCGGACGTCCCCCCGTTGGGTACGCCCGCCACTGTGGACTTCAGCTCGGTTCAGGCCGACTCAGGCCGACTCAGGCCGACTCAGGCCGTGAACGACGTGCGGCGCCTTCGGGCGAAGAGGAAGGCGCCCGCGCCGATCGCCAGCAGGACCACTCCCGCACCCCCGACGAGCAGGGTGTCGGAGCCGGTGATCGGCAGACTGCCGCCGGCCTGATCACCGCCGCCGGCCCCGCCCGTGGTCGGCGACGCGGAAACTGACGGTGAAGCCGACGAGGCCGGGGTCTTGACCAGGCTCTGCGCCAGGTCGTTGGTGTGCGTCAGGTCGGCCTCGACGACCTTCGCGCGACGGGAGTCGCCCTGGCCCGGCTCCTGACCCTTGACCGGCACCAGGTGCAGCACGTCACCGGTGCCCGCGACGTACTTCTGCCCCTCGTACCAGCCGTCGGCGTACTGCTGGGCGTTATCGAGCGTCGCCCACGTGTAGTAGTACTGGTATTGGTGGTCGGGCGCCGCGTTCCCGCGCAACTTGTAGAACGGGGCCGACAGTTCGTAGGCCGCGCCGGCCGCGATCGGCTCGGCAAACGTGCACCAGGCCAGGTTGACGCTGTCCGCGAGAGTGTCGACGGCGTACTGGCAGTTGCGATAGCGCGGGCCGAAGTCGAACGCCTCGTCGGCGTTGATCCGCACCGCGACGCCGCGGGTCGACGCCGCCGGCCCGTTGTTCTTCACCGCGACCCGGTGCTGGACGGTCGCGCCGGGCGCGACCGGCTCCGCCGTCGCGAGCGGCTGGGCCGCCAGGTCGACAAGGCGGGCGACGGTCACCGTGGTCCGCGCCTGGATCGGCGCGACCTCCTTCGACCGCACGGTCACCTTGAGGGTGCCGTCGTCGCCGACCTTCGCGCCCTTCCTGGCCGTCACCACCAGGTTGGGCAGCCCGTAGGTCACGCCGTACGCCTGCACCGGCTCGACCGCGCACGTCGTGGTCGACTTCGCGGTGGTGCAGGTCCAGGACTGCCGGTCCCGGCCGTTCGACGTCAGGGACAGCGTGCCGAAGCGATCGATGCCGCTGGTGTCGAAGACGAGCTCGGCGTCGGTCAGCGTGTCCGGCGTACCGTCGCCGTGCGTGAACTCGAGCGATCCGGGCCCGGTGCCCCCGGGCGCCAGGTCGATCGGGAAGGTGCGGAAGCCGTACGAACCGGCCGGCGCGGCATGGGCCGCGACCGGCATCGTGGCCAGCACCGCGACCGCGGAGGCCGCCGCGCCTAGGAACGCCCGCCGAACTTGGACATGATCAGACTCCCGGGGTCAGGCGGTGAAGGAGGTACGCCGCCTGCGGGTGAAGAAGAAAACGCCCACGCCGATCGCGAGCAGCAGCACGCCCGCGCCGGCCACCAGCGCCGCGTTGCTGCCGGTCACCGCCAGGCCACCGCCACTCGCCGCCGGGTTTCCTCCGGTCGTGCCCGCGTTTCCTCCGGCCGTGCCCGCGTTTCCTCCGGCCGTGCCCGCGTTTCCTCCGACCGCGGTCGGCGAGGCCGGGCCCGACGCCGGCCGGCTCGACTCGACCGGGGTCTTCACCCAGCCCTGAGCCAGGTCGTTGACCCCGTTGAGGTCGACGTCCTCGTTCTTGGTGCCGGCCGCGTCGGCCGCGTCGGCCGCGTCGGCTTTAAGTTCGGCGTTCGCCGGGGTGGGATCGGTGTTCGGTGACGGCACGAGGTGCAGCACGCCGCCGGCGCCCGGGGTCGTCTTGTGACCGTGGTACCAGCGCTCGCCTAGGGCCTTCACCGCGCCGGAGGTGTACACCTCCCAGCCGTACGGGAACGCGACGTTCGCCGTCGCGTCCGCGCGGAGCTTGAACATCGGCGCCTGGAGCTGGTAGGTCGCCCCGGCCGGGATCTTCTCGGTGAACGTGCAGAAGATCACGCTCGTGTCATACGCGCAGTTGCTGTACTGGGCCGCCGGAACGAAACGCTTGTCGTATTCGATGATCATTCCGGTCCCGCGGGCCGCGAAACTGCCGGCGTTGTGGATCGCGATCGGCTGCCGCACGACGGCACCGAAACCCACCGGCTCCGCGACGGCCGAGCTCGGGAACTTCGACACGGCGCCCAGGTCGACGTCGCGGACGACCGAGACCGTGACCTTCGCCTTGATCGGCGCGGCCTCCTTGGACTGCACGGTGACCGCGAGGGTGCCCTGGTCGCCGACTTTCGCGCCCTTCTTGGCCGCCACGACGAACCCGGGCAGCTGGTATGCGCCGTTGTGCGCGGCGGCGGCCTCGACCGGGCAGCTGGTGACCGCCTTCTTGGTCGTGCAACCGGGCGCCGGCGTGGCATCGTCCCCGCCGGCCGGCACGAACGCGGTGACGGCCAGGGCGCCGGGGTTGAACACGATCACGACGTGGTTCAGGGAGGCGGGCGCCCCTGTCGCGCCGGTCGCGGCGGCAAGCCTCAGGCTGCCGGACCCGTGGCCGGCCTTCGCGATCGCGAGACTTCCCGGGACCACGCTGAAAGCGAACGTTCTGGCCGGGAGCACGGCCTGGGCCGCGGCGGGAACGGCCGCGACGGCCGCGGCGGCGACAGCCGTGACGGTCACTATGCGGCGGACGATGGACACGATGAGGGCTCCCTCAAGATCGGTCGATGACCGGCGCACTCTATCGGCCTGTGCGATTCCCTACTCCTCCCGCTCGACCGGCGTTTCACCTGCAAGAACGCCATTTGCCGAGGAGGGTGCAGCACCGGCGGCCAAAAGTTCGGGCCATAAGGATGAGTCCTTATGGCCCGATTCCGAATTGACCGTCGCTTATCCGCAGACGCGATTCACTTGTTGTTAATCCAGCGTTTCCAACCGCTCAGCGGGGCACGACCTTGGTGACCGCCCACTGTCGCCAGTTGTCGAGCTTGTGCTGCACCACCGCCAACTGGTCGGCCACCGGGCCGGGGCCGGTCGAGCCGGGCGTGGTGCGCGCGGCGAGTGCCGAATCGACCGACAGCACCTCGCGCACCGACGGGTCGAGGTGCTCGCTGACCGTCTTGAGGTCATCGTCGGTCAGGTCTTCCAGCTCGCACTCGCGGGCCGAGCAGAGCGCGACCAGGCGGCCGGTGATCTCGTGCGCGTCGCGGAACGGGACACCCCGCCGGACCAGCCAGTCGGCGACCTCGGTGGCGAGCGAGAACCCGACCGGGGCGGCCGCGGCCAGCCGGTCGACGCGTACGGTCATCGTCGAAATCATGCCCGCGAGAGCGGGCAGCAGAAGTTCCAGAGTCTCGATCGCGTCGAACGCCGGCTCCTTGTCCTCCTGCATGTCCCGGTCGTAGGTCAGCGGCAGGCCCTTGAGCATGGTCAGCACCGCGACCAGGCCACCGATCAGCCGGCCACTCTTGCCCCGGGCCAGCTCGGCGATGTCGGCGTTCTTCTTCTGCGGCATGATCGACGACCCGGTGGCGAACGCGTCGTCCAGCTCGACCCAGCCGAACTCGGTCGACGTCCACAGCACCACCTCCTCGCCGAGGCGGGAGAGATGCACACCGATCAGCGCGGTGACGAACAGGAACTCGGCCACGAAATCACGGTCGGCGACAGCGTCCATCGAGTTGGGCGCGGGCGCGACGAAACCCAGCTCCTTGGCGACGGCAGCCGGGTCGAGCGGCAACGACGACCCGGCCAGGGCGCCGCTTCCCAGCGGCGAGATCGCCGTACGCGCGTCCCAGTCGGACAGTCGCTCCAGGTCACGCAGCAGCGGCTGCACGTGGGCGAGCAGCCAGTGCCCGAAGCTCACCGGCTGGGCGTGCTGCACGTGGGTCAGGCCGGGCGCCGCGGTGTCGACGTTGCGGGCCGCCTGCTCGGTGAGCGCGTCGGCCAGCTCGACCACCGCGACCGCCACCCCGCGGGCATGATCGCGCAGGTAGAGCCGCAGGTCGGTGGCGACCTGGTCGTTACGGGACCGGCCGGCCCGCAGCTTGCCGCCGAGCGACCCGAGCCGCTCGAGCAGGCCGCGTTCGAGCGCGGTGTGCACGTCCTCGTCCTCGATCGTCGGCCGGAACTCGCCCGTCGCGCACGCCGTCTCGAGATCGTCCAGCGCCGCCAGGATCTGGCCGAGCTCGTCCGGGTCGAGCAGCCCCGCCCCGGCCAGCACCCGGGCGTGCGCGCGCGAGGCGAGCAGGTCGTACGGCGCCAGCCGCCAGTCGAACTGCACGCTCACGCTCAGCCGCGCCAGCGCCTCGGCCGGCCCGCCGGCGAACCGACCGCCCCAGAGCCGGGTCGGTTCCTCGCTCTCCCCCACTGCATCTCCTTACTTCCGGTTCAACCCTACTAAAGTCGCTGAAATGACTAGCACCGCCGCGATCGACCTGTCCGCCGACGTCGTCTCCCTCACCCGGGCCCTCTGTGACATCCCGTCCGTCAGCGGGGAGGAGAAGGAGATCGCCGACGCGGTGGAGCTGGCCTTGCGGGCGCTGCCCCACCTTCAGGTGCTGCGCGACGGCGACGCGATCGTGGCACGCACGTCGTTGGGCCGCCCGTCGCGGGTGATTCTGGCCGGCCACCTCGACACGGTGCCGATCGCCGGCAACCTGCCGACCCGGCTCGCGGACGGCGTCGTCCACGGGCGCGGCACGGTCGACATGAAGGCCGGCGACGCCGTCTTTCTCCGGCTGGCCGCGACCCTCACCGCCCCGAAGTACGACGTGACCTACGTCTTCTACGACCACGAGGAGGTCGCGGCCCGGCTCAACGGGCTCGGCCGGCTCGTGCGCGAGCACCCGGACTGGCTGGCCGGCGACTTCGCGATCCTCGGCGAGCCGTCGAACGCGATCGTCGAGGGCGGCTGCCAGGGCACCATGCGCATCAAGATCAGAGTGCCCGGCGTGGCGGCCCACCCGGCCCGCTCGTGGATGGGCAGCAACGCCATCCACTCGGCCGGCGCGGTGCTCGACGTGCTGCGCGCCTACGAACCACGGCAGCCGGTCGTCGACGGCCTGCAGTACCACGAGGGCCTCAACGCCGTGAAGATCGAGGGCGGTATCGCCGGCAACGTGATCCCCGACGAGTGCGTGATCTATATCAACCACCGCTACGCCCCCGACCGCGACCCGGCCGCCGCCGAGGCCCACCTGCGCGAGCTCTTCGCCGGCCCGCTCTTCGCCGACCACGAGATCGAGGTCGTCGACTCGGCGCCCGGCGCCCGGCCCGGCCTCGACCACCCGGCGGCCCGCGAGTTCGTCGAGCTGGTCGGCCGCCCGCCGACCGCGAAGCTGGGCTGGACCGACGTGTCGCGCTTCTCGTCGCTCGGCGTCCCGGCGGTCAACTTCGGCCCGGGCGACCCGCTCCTCGCCCACAAGGACGACGAGCAGTGCCCGGTCGACGACATCGAAAACGCCCTGCACATCCTCACGCGCTGGCTCAGCTGACCCCACCGGCCCAGCCGACCCCACCGGCCCAGCCGACCCCACCGGCTGAGCTGACCCCGCCGGCCCAGCCGACCCCGCTGGCTGAGCTGACCCCGCCGCCCCGCCGCGCCGGCCGGGTGCGGCGGGCCGACGGACCGGCTCCGGCGGGCCAACCGACCGGCCGCAGCCGAGCACCTGCGCCGGGTCGGCCGAATAAGGGCGGCTGGCCGGCGTCGTGGGGCCGGGCCTGCGGTCCGGGTGGTCAGTCGACCGGCTTTTCATCTCCCCGCCCCGCGATCTGCGCGATCGCGCCGGGCATGGCATACATGTGGGCGAAGGCGCGGGCCTCCTCGCCGGTCCACAGCGACGAGCCGTAGCCGTAGACCACGCCCTGGCGGGCCGCCGCCTCGAGCAGGCTGAAGGGGCTGCGGCTGCCGAGGAGCACCACGCTGCCCTTGTGCAGCCGCACCCGCACCTCGCCGGTCACCCGGGTCTGGCTCGAGTCGAGGAACGCCCGGAAGTCGTCGAGGATCGGGTCGTAGTAGACCGCCTCGTGCAGCAGGTCGCCGTAGGTTGTGCCGAGGGTCGCCTTGGTGGCCTGCTGCCGGTTGCTGAGCACCAGCCGCTCCAGCTCCCGGTGGGCCGCGATCAGGATCAGCATGCCGGGCGCCTCGAAACCGACCCGGGCCAGGTTGCCGACCATGGTCGAGCCCATGTGGATGCCGCGGCCGACGCCGTGCTCGCCGCCCAGGGCGTTGAGCGCCTTGAGGATCGCGTAGTTGGGCGTGCCCGGCCCGGTGCCGTCGATCGGGGCGCCGTCGGTGGTGGTCGCCGAGACGACCTCGCCCTTCTCGAAGCCGAGCAGCAGCTCCACGCCCTCGGCCGGCGCCTCGTCGATCGACTTCGTGTATGTCCAGGCGCTCTCGGGAAGATACTCCCAGCTCCCGTACGTCTCGCCGCCGCCGATCGTGGTGCCGATCAGGCCCTCGTTGATCGAATACGTCGTGGTCTTGGCGCTCACCGCGTACCCGCGCGAGGTCAGGAACTCGGTCTCCTGCTCGCGGGTGAGCCGCTCGTCGCGGATCGGCGTGACGATCTCGAGCTGCGGCGCGAGCGCGCGGATGACGGCGTCGTAGCGCACATGGTCGGCGCCGGCCCCGGTCGAACCGTGCGCGACCGCGTCGGCGCCGTTCTCCAGGGCGACCTGCACGACCTTCTCGGCCTGGATCATCCGCTCCGCGCCCACGCAGGACGGATAGCCGCCGTTGCGCAGGTAGTTCGACTTGACCCCGTACGTGATGACCCGGGCGTAGAGCTCCTCGCGCGCGTCCACGATGACGTGCTTCACCGCACCGAGTTCCTCGGCCCGCGCCTTCACCGACTCGCCCTCGCCGCTGTGCAGGCCACCGGTGTCGATGTTCGCGGTGATCACCTCCCAGCCCTGCTCGCGGAGCGAGACCACGGCGTACGAGGTGTCCAGGCCGCCGGAGAACGCGACGACGATCTTGCGCTTGCTCATCGTGGGGTATCCCTAGGTAGTCGGAATCTCAAGAATGGGAACGAACGGCCGGCCGTTCAGCGGCACGTGGCCCGGGGGCAGCAGATAGAAGTCGCTGCGGCCGGCCTCGATCGCCTTCTGCATGGCCGACTGCCGCTCGTAGTCGAACGGGTCGAGCAGGAAGGTCGGTTCGGCCCCGCCGTGCGCGCCGATCTCGGCGGTGAAGTCGCTCTCGTAGACGAACGAGCCCGGCGAGGTGTGGAAGGGAACGGTGGCGACCAGGATCTTCAGGGCGCCGAAGCGGGTGTGCACCTTCAGGGCGCTGTTGTCGTACTGCGTCACGCCGTCGAGCTTGCGCGCGCGGTAGGCGGAGAGGGCGAGCGCCTTGGCCGCCTGGCCCAGCCCGACCGCGGGCATCAGCGACCACAGCGACCAGCCGACCCAGGTGCCGGGGGCCGCGCTCGGCGCGGCGCAGTAACCGCCGACCGGGACCGGCCCGGTGTAGCCGGACTGGCGCATCCGTTCCTGCACCGCGCGCAGGTGCTCCTTGACGTCGGTGTCGAACCGGAACGTGGACCGCTCGACCATGGCCGCGAAGGCCTCCTGCGGCAGCCCGGCGATGACCGCGGCCGACGGCATCAGGATCAGATCGACCATCACCCACTGCGGCATCGGGATGCCCCGGTCGCCGAACGCGATGCCGTTGATCACGTTGAAGAGGTTGAGGAACTCCTTCTTCGACCATTTCCGGTCGCTGGTCTCGGTGAAGTCGAGCCAGGTCAGCCGGTGGCCGTACGGCGTCTCGTTGAGGTGCTCGCGCAGCGTCTCGTTGGAGGCCAGGAAGAACTCGACCTCCTGCCCGACCAGCCCCTGAACGTGGTCGGCGAAGTCCGGATAGTGTGCCTCCACCAGCGGTTGATCGGTCACTGCACACTCTCCGAGAGATTGTCGAGGTCGGATCGGCTCCAGCCGCCCAGCTTGGCGGCGAGCGCCGCGCCCGAGCCGGGTCCGTCGTCGCGGGCCACGACGAGGATCGTGTCGTCGCCGGCGATGGTGCCGACGACATCGGTGAGCCCGGACCGGTCGAGCGCGCTGGCCAGGAACTGCGCCGCGCCGGGCGGGGTACGCAGCACCGCGATGTTGCCGCTCGAATCGACCCCGGTCAGCAGTTCGCGCAGCAGCCGGAGCAGGCGCGCCGGGCCGGTGCCGGTGGTTTCCCGGAGGGGGCGGTTGCCGTCTTCCGGGATCAGGTAGCCGCCGTGCATCTTGACCGCTCCGAGCTCCTCGAGGTCGCGGGAGAGGGTCGCCTGGGTGACCTGCACGCCGGAGTCGGACAGCAACTCGGCGAGCTCGGTCTGCGAGCGCACCACCTGCTCGCGGAGCAGTTCGACGATCCGGGCGTGTCGCCCGGCGCGGGTCACCGGCGCGGTCATGCAGTGCCCTCCTTGCGCCTGCCGTCGGTCGGCGCGGCTGGATGCCACTCGGTGCGGGCGGTCATGCCGGGCCGCCCTCGTTGATCGACAGCAGCCAGGCGAGCAACGCCTTCTGCGCGTGCAGACGGTTTTCGGCCTGGTCGAAGACGGCGCTCCGCGGGCCGTCGAGGACGTCGTCGGTGATCTCCTCGCCCCGGTGGGCGGGCAGGCAGTGCAGCACGATCGCGTCGCCGGCGGCCCGGGCGAGCAGCTTGTCGTTGACCTGGTAGGCCCGGAAAGGGGTCAGCCGGTCGCGTCCGTCGTCCTCCTGGCCCATCGACGTCCAGGTGTCGGTGGCCACCACGTCGACGCCGTCGACCGCCTCGAACGGGTCGCGCAGCACCTCGACCGAGCCGCCGGTCCAGGCCGCGATCTCGGCCGCCCGGGAGACCACCGTGGCCGCCGGATCGAAGCCGGAGGGCCCCGACACGCGGACGTGCATGCCCGCGGTCGCGCCGGCCAGCAGGTAGGAGTGCGCCATGTTGTTGGCCGCGTCGCCCACGTACGCCAGTTTGCGCCCCTTGGTGCCGCCCAGCCGCTCCCGGATGGTGAGCAGATCGGCCAGCAGCTGGCAGGGGTGGTAGCCGTCGGTCAGCGCGTTGATCACCGGCACCTTGACGCCGGACGCCAGCTCGGTCAGCCGCTCGTCGCCGGTGGTGCGGAAGACCATGGCCGCGACGTAGCGCGAGACGACCCGGCCGGCGTCGGCGAGCGACTCGCCCCGGCCGAAGTGGGTGGCCTGGGTGTCCACGATGATCGGTTGACCGCCCAGCTCGGCGATGCCGGCCTCGAACGAGAGCCGGGTGCGCAGGCTGACCTTGTCGAAGAAGACCGCCACCGAGCGCGGCCCGGCGAGCGGACGGTAGGCGAACCGGTCGGCCTTCATCGCCGCCGCGAGGTCGAGGACGGCCGACTGCTCCTGGGGGTTGAGGTCGTCGTCGCGCAGGAAATGCCTATTTCTGGGGGCAGGGGTGGTCACCGGACACCGTCCAATGCGCTGATGAGGGCATCGGCCTGCTCGGCGCTGACGATCAGCGGCGGGGCAAGCCGGATGACGTCCGGCTGGGGGGCGTTGACCAGGAAACCGGCTTCGGTCAGGCCGGCCGCGAGGCGGGGCGCCTCGGGCTGGTTGAGCACGATGCCGAGCAGCAGTCCGGCCCCGCGCACGCCGTTGACCAGCGGGTGTCCCAGGCCCTCGATGCCGCCGCGCAGCTGCTCGCCGACCCGCTTGACGTGGTCGAGCAGGCCGTCGCCGGCGATCGTGCGGATCACCGCGAGGCCGGCCGCGCAGGCGACCGGGTTGCCGCCGAAGGTGGTGCCGTGCGAGCCGGGCGTGAACAGCTCGGCGGCCGGCCCGAAGGCGACGCAGGCACCGATCGGGAGGCCACCGCCCAGGCCCTTGGCCAGGGTGATCACGTCGGGCTCGACGCCCTCGCTCTGGTGGTGGAACCAGTGCCCGGTGCGGCCGATACCGGTCTGCACCTCGTCGAGCACCAGCAGGGCGCCGTTGCGGGTGCAGATCTCGCGGGCACCGGCCAGATAGCCCACCGGTGGGACGATGACACCGTTTTCGCCCTGGATCGGCTCGAGAATGACCATCGCCGTGCGGTCGCTCACCGCGGCGTCGAGGGCGGCGAGGTCACCGAACGGGATGTGCTCGACCTCGCCGGGCAGCGGGCGGAACGGCCCGGCCTTGGACGGCTGCCCGGTCAGCGCGAGCGCGCCCATGGTGCGGCCGTGGAACGCGCCGTGGGTCGACACCACATGGGTGCGGCCGGTGAGCCGGGACAGCTTGAACGCGGCCTCGTTGGCCTCGGCCCCCGAGTTTCCGAAGATCACCCGGCCGGTGCGGCCGGCCAGCGCGAGCAGCAGCTCGGCCAGCGCGACCGCGGGCTCGGCGACGTAGAGGTTGGAGACGTGGCCCAACGACTTGATCTGCTGGGTCACCGCCTCGACGACGGCCGGGTGGGCGTGGCCGAGCGCGTTGACGGCGATGCCCCCGAGGAAGTCGATGTATTGCCTGCCGTCCTCGGCGGTCAGCACCGCGCCCTCGCCCTTGACGAAGGCCAGTTGGGGGGTCCCGTAGTTGTTCATGCCGGTCTGGGCCCAGCGTTCGATAAGCGAGGTCATGAGGGGACCACCATCGTTCCAACCCCTTCCGAGGTGAAGACTTCGAGCAGCGTCGAGTGGGGCACCCGGCCGTCGACCACGTGAGCGGCGGGGACTCCGCCGCGCACCGCGCGCAGGCACGCCTCCATCTTGGGGACCATGCCGGCCTCCAGGCTGGGCAGCAGTTTCTCCAGCGCGTCGGCGTCGATCGACGAGGTCAGCGACGAGGTCTCCGGCCAGTTGGTGTAGAGGCCGGGCACATCGGTGAGCACGACCAGTTTGCGGGCGCCGAGTGCCTCCGCGAGAGCCGCGGCGGCGGTGTCGGCGTTGACGTTGTGCAGCACGCCCATGGCGTCGGGAGCCACGCTGGCGATGACCGGGATGCGCCCGGCCGCGATCAGGTCGTCGACGGCCGAGGTGTCGACCTGGGCCACGTCGCCGACCTGCCCGATGTCGACGAGCTCGCCGTCCACCGTGGCCTGACGGCGCACGGCGGTGAAGAGCCGGGCGTCCTCGCCCGACAGGCCGACCGCGAACGGGCCGTGCTGGTTGATCAGGCCGACCAGCTCGCGGCCGACCTGCCCGGTGAGCACCATGCGGACCACGTCCATCGCCTCGGGCGTGGTGACCCGCAGACCGCCGCGGAACTCGCTGACGATGCCGAGCCGGTCGAGCATGCGGCTGATCTGCGGTCCGCCGCCGTGCACCACCACCGGCTTGATGCCGGCGTAGCGCAGGAAGACCATGTCGGCCGCGAACGCCTCCTGCAGCTCCGGGTTGATCATGGCGTTGCCGCCGTACTTGATCACCACCGTCGTGCCGTGGAAGCGCTCGAGCCAGGGCAGCGCCTCGATCAGCACGCCGGCCTTCTCCAGGGGCGTCGTCATGACGAATACGCCGAGTTCTCGTGGACGTAGGCGTGCGAGAGATCGGTCGTCCAGATCGTCGCGTCCATCTCGCCCTCGCGCAGGTTGATCGTGATCTGCACGTCACGCCCGCTCAGGTCGACCTTGGACCGGTCGGCGGCCGCCGCCCCGCCCTTGCAGACCCAGACGCCGTTGACCGCCACGTCGATGCGGTCGGGCTCGAACCGCGCCGAGGTGGTGCCGACCGCGGCCAGGATGCGCCCCCAGTTGGGGTCGTTGCCGAACAGCGCCGTCTTGACCAGGTTGTTGCGGCAGACCGTGCGGCCGACCTCGACCGCGTCGGCCTCGCTCGCCGCGCCCTCGACCCGGATGGCGATGTGCTTGGTCGCGCCCTCGGCGTCGCCGATCAGCTGCTGGGCCAGGCCGTGGCAGACCTCGGTGACCGCGGCGGCGAGCTCCTCGGCCGAGGGCTGCACGTCGGAGGCCCCGTTGGCCAGCAGCAGCACGGTGTCGTTGGTCGACATGCAGCCGTCGGCGTCGATGCGGTCGAAGGTGACCCGGGTCGCCTGGCGCAGCGCCGCGTCGAGCACCTCGGTGCCGGCCGACGCGTCGGTGGTGATCACCACCAGCATCGTGGCCAGTGCCGGGGCGAGCATGCCCGCGCCCTTGGCGATGCCGCCGACCGACCAGCCCTCGCGCTGGACCACCGCGTTTTTCGCCACCGTGTCGGTCGTCATGATCGCCTCGGCGGCCCGCTCGCCGCCGTCGGCCGCGAGCGCCTTGGCGGCCGAGGTGACGCCGGGCAGCAGCTTGTCCATCGGGAGCAGCTCGCCGATCAGGCCGGTCGAGCAGACCGCGACGTCGGCCGGCCCGATGAGCTGCGGCAGCCCGCGGGAACCGGACACGCTCCCGCGGAGCACGGCCGCGGTGTGTTCGGCGGTGGCGTGGGTGTCGCGGAAGCCCTGCGAGCCGGTGCACGCGTTGGCGCCGCCCGAGTTGAGCACGACGGCGCGGACCACGCCGCCCTTGAGCACCTGCTGGCTCCAGAGCACCGGGGCCGCCTTGACCCGGTTGCCGGTGAAGACACCGGCCGCGGTGTAGTCGGGACCGTCGTTGACGACCAGGGCGACGTCGGGGTTGCCGGAGGGCTTCAGACCGGCGGCGACGCCGCTGGCCCGGAAGCCCTTGGGGTGGGTAACGGTCACCGAATTCCTCCTGTGTTCGCGCGAGCCCTCACGGGGCGACTCCGAACACGGACAGGCCCATCGTCTCGGGCAGGCCGAACATGAGGTTGGCACACTGCACGGCCTGGCCGGCCGCGCCCTTGCCGAGATTGTCGAGGGCGCTGAGCACCACGATGCGGCCCGAGTCGACGTCGACCGTGGCCTGCAGATGACAGGAGTTGGAACCGCTGGTCGCGGCGGTGTGCGGCCACTGCCCCTCGGGCAGCACGTGCACGAACGGCTCGTCGGCATATGCCCGCTGGAGCACCTCGCGGGGGTCGCCTTCCTCGGCGAACCGGTCGGGGCTGAATCGCGCCGTGACCGTCGCCAGGATGCCCCGAGGCATCGGGACCAGCATCGGGGTCATCGAGAGCGACGTCGCGCCGGTGTTTTCCTTGATCTCGGCGACGTGCTGGTGGGCGCCCACCTTGTAGGGAGAGAGGTCGCCCATCACCTCGCTGCCGAGCAGGTTGACCTTGGCCCCCCGGCCGGCGCCCGAGGTGCCGGAACCGGCCACCACCACGACGTCGTCGGGGGAGGCGAGCCCGTCAGCGATCAGCGGGGCGAGCGCCAGTGTGATCGTCGCCGCATAACAACCCGTGTTGGCCACCCGGGAAGACTGTTTGATCTCTTCGCGCCGGCCGGGCAGCTCGGGCAGCCCATATGTCCAGGTGCCGGCGTGGGGTCCACTGTAGTAACGATCCCACTGGTCCGCGTCGCGCAAGCGGAAGTCGGCACCGAGATCGACCACCTTGACTCCGGCCGGCAGCTGGGCCGCGACGGCCGCCGACTGCCCGTGCGGCAGAGCGAGAAACACCAGGTCAGACTCGCCGAGAGTGGCAGGATCGGTGGTGCCCAGGGTCAGGTCGAGGCCGACCAGCTGGGGGTGCACGGCAGTGACGTGTGAACCGGCCTGCGCGTGCGCGGTGGCCGCCACGAGATCGAACTCCGGGTGCCCGGCGAGCAGTCGGAGGAGCTCTCCCCCCGCATAACCGCTGGCCCCGGCCACCGCTACTCGCCAGCTCATATCGAAACCCTGGCCATAACAACCTCCGCATGACTATGCAAAGGACCGTATCAACTCGCGGGCGGAGGAACAAGGCGGCACAAGCCGAGGCAAGGGTGATATGACTGTCGCCATGGCCGACAAGACGATCGTCGCGATCCGTGAAGCTGCCCTGGCGTACTCCGAGGCGGTCCGTACTACTCAGCGTTTCTTCGACCATTTGGAGGATGCCGACAACCCCTCCGCCCTGGTGGAATACGCCACCCTCGTCGAGCGCGAGAAGGAGGCTGAGCAGGCAAGACTCGATGCCATCGAGGCAGCGGGCCTGGAGGTTCCGAGCATCGACGAGAGCGACCCAGATAACTGAGTGAACAGTTCCGGAACCGTGTCGGGGTGCCGGAACCGGTTCCGAGCTGGAAGACTCGCGATCGTTCGTGTTTGGATGACCGTGCCACCGCGGTCGTGACGACCGGAGGCACGCGTGTCCCTCGACGCCCCCTATCGAGACCCAGCTCTACCCGCTGACCAGCGAGTCGACGATCTTCTGGGCCGGATGACCCTGGCCGAGAAGGTCGGGCAGATGCTCCAGCTCGACGCCCGCGGCGACGTGAAGGAGATCGTCAGCGAGAAGCTGGCCGGCTCGATCCTGCACACCTCGCCGGCCAAGATGCTCGAGGCGATCGACCTGGTCGCCAAGACCCGCCTGCAGATCCCGCTGCTGACGGCGGAAGACTGCATCCACGGGCACTCGTTCTGGCCCGGGGCGACGATCTTCCCGAGCCAGCTCGCGATGGCGGCGACCTGGAACCCGGCGCTCGTCGAGCGGATGGCCCGGGTCACCGCCGTCGAGGTGGCCGCCACCGGCACCCACCAGACCTTCTCGCCGGTGCTCTGCATCACCCGCGATCTGCGCTGGGGCCGGGTCGACGAGACGTTCGGCGAAGACCCGTTCCTGATCGGCGAGCTGGGTTCGGCCATGGTCCGCGGCTACCAGGGCGACGGGCTCAGCGACCCGACCGCCATCCTGGCCACCGCGAAGCACTTCGCCGGCTATTCCGAGACCCAGGGCGGCCGCGACGCCAGCGAGGCCGACATCAGCCCGCGCAAGCTGCGCTCGTGGTTCCTGCCGCCCTTCGAGCGGGTCGCGCGCGAGGGCTGTGAGGTCTTCATGCTGGGCTACCAGTCGATGGACGGCGTGCCGATCACGGCCAACAAGTGGCTGCTCAACGACGTGCTCAAACAGGAGTGGGGTTTCTCGGGAACCCTGGTCACCGACTGGGACAACGTCGGCCGCATGGTCTGGGAGCAGAAGGTCTGCGCCGACTACGCCGAGGCCGCCGCGGTGGCCGTGCGGGCCGGAAACGACCTGATCATGACCACCCCCGGCTTCTTCGAGGGGGCCCAGGAGGCGGTCGAGCGCGGCCTGCTCACCGAGGCCGACATCGACGGCGCGGTCCGGCGCATCCTGCGCCTGAAGTTCGAGATGGGCCTGTTCGAAAACCCGCGCGTGCCCGACCCGGAGCGCCAGCGCGAGGTCATCGGCATCGCCGAACACCAGGAGCTCAACCTCGAGCTGGCCCGGCGCTCGCTGGTTCTGCTCAAGAACGACGGCGTGCTTCCTCTGGAAAACAATGACCGCTTCCGCCGCGTCGCGGTGCTCGGCCCGAACGCCGACGACGTGCAGGCCAACCTCGGCGACTGGGCGGGCAACTCGGGCCAGATCGACTGGATGCCCGACGGCCACCCGCGCGAGATGACCGAGACGGTGCTCGACGGCTTCCGGGCGGTCGCGCCGAAGGAATGGGACATCGTGCACGCCCGCGGCGCCGACATCGAGCGCCTGGTGCCCGACCCGGCCGGCGCGGTCCTGCCCGACGGGCAGCCCCGGCCGCCGATCTCCCAGGCCGCGCCGGTCGACCAGCACCTCATCGAGCTGGCCCGGGCCGAGGCACTGCGCGCCGACTACGCGGTCGTGGTGATCGGCGACACGGTCAACCTGGTCGGCGAACACAAGTCGACGGCGACGCTCGAGCTCCAGGGCGGCCAGATCGCCCTGCTCGACGCCATCGCGGCCACCAAGACCCCGATGATCGTGGTGCTGCTCAACTCGAAGCCGGCCGTGCTGCCCCCGTCGGCGCTCGGCGCGGCGGCGATCATCCAGGCCTTCAGCCCGGGCATGCGGGGCGGCCGGGCGATCGCCGAGCTGGTGCTGGGCCTGATCGAGCCGAGCGGCCGGCTGCCGCTCTCGGTGGCCCGGCACGTCGGCCAGCAGCCGGTCTACTACAACCAGCTCCGGGGCCAGCACGGCACCCGCTACGCCGACCTCACCCAGGAGCCGCTCTTCGTCTTCGGCGAGGGGCTCAATTACACGACGATCGAATATTCCGACCTCACGGTCGAAACACCGCGGGTCGCCGCCGACGGGGTGGTTCGGGCGACCGTACGCCTCACCAACACCGGCCCGCGCCCCGCGCTGGAGACCGTCCAGGCGTACGTCAGTGACCTGGTCACCAGCGTGACCTGGGCCAACCGGGAGCTCAAGGCATACCGGCAGGTCGAGGTGCCGGCGGGCGAGTCGGTGATCGCGACCATCGAGGTGCCGGCGAGCTCGTGTTCGCTGGTCACCGCCGACAACCGCCGCGTCGTCGAGCCGGGCGACTTCGAGCTGCTGGTCGGTCCCAGTTCCCGCGAGGCGTCGCTCATCAAGGCCAACTTCAAGATCGCTTGACCCCGCGTGGCACCCTTCCGCGGGTGAAGCGCTTCTTCCAGGTCGGAATCAGGCGCTGGCTGCGGCGAGCGGTCGTGGCCGGCGGCATCGCCGTCGTGCTCGGCCTGCTCGCCGTGGCCGGTGGTGAAATCTGGGTGCGGGCGGCCGCGCACGGCCGGGTCTATTCCGAGGCCGACGTTCCGGACGCGCCGGTGGCGCTGGTGCTCGGCGCCGAGGTGTACGCGGACGGCTCGCCCTCCCCGTTCCTCGCCGCCCGCCTCGACATCGCCAAGCGCCTGCTCGCCGCCCACAAGGTCAAGGCGATCCTGCTCTCCGGCGACAACAGCCGTTACTCGTACGACGAGCCGGGCGACATGGAGGTCTACCTGATCGCCCGTGGAGTCCCTGCTTCGCGGATAGTGCTCGATTACGCCGGCTTCGACACCTACGACTCGTGTGCCCGCGCCCACCGCATCTTCGGCGTGAACCGGGCGATCGTGGTCACCCAGTCGTTCCACATCGACCGCGCGGTCACCCTCTGCCGCGCGCTCGGCGTCGACGCGACCGGCGTCGGCGACAGCTCGGTGAAGATCTACACCGGACCGTGGCGCCGCGACGTCATCCGCGAACGCGGCGCCAACGTCAAGGCCATCCTCGACGTCGTGTCCCACCGCGACCCGGTCTTCCTGGGCCGCCACGAGACCGGTGTCGAGAGCGCCGTGCGAGATTCCTGAGGCCTCAGCGGGTCGTCGTTGCCGTCAGGCGGCCGGTTGCCAGCCGAGCGCCGGGCCGAGGCGGGTCGCCATGTCGGTGAGAATCTGGACGTAGTCGTCGTGGTCGAAGCTGAACGGCAGCGCGAACGCGACCTCATCCACCTCCTGGAACCCGGCGTGGGCGTGCAACGCGTCAGCGATCTCCTCCGACGTTCCCACGATGTCGCGCGCGAACATCATCCGGGCCGGCCCCTGCGGCGAAGACGTGCGGGGAGTGCGCTTCTCGGCGTACGCCAGGTATTTGGCCCTCTGGGAGGCCGACGCCGAGTCGGTGGGAATGACCACCAGGCCTTGAGAGACCCGGCCGGTCGGGTTCAGGGAACGGAACAGCCGGATCTGCGACCGCTGGATCTCGGCGAAATCCGTCGACTCCTCGGCCCGGATCACGCTGCTGGTCAGGAAGTTCATGCCGTTCTCGCCGGCCCACTGGGCCGAGCGGAGGCTGGCCCCGCCGTACCACATGCGCGAGGAGAGGCCGGGCGAATAGGGCTCGACCCGGTTCGAGAACACCTCGACCACGCCTTCGGCGCCGGAGAAGTCGGTCGCCTTCTCGCCGCGGATGAAGGAGAGCAGGCGGGAAACCCGCTCGTAGCTGAAATCCTCGACATCGGCCGTGAACGGATAGAGGGCGTCGCGCACGCGATCCCAGTTCATCGGCGGCCCCACCGAAATACCGGGATTCAACCGGCCGCCGGACAGGATGTCGACGGTCGCCAGATCCTCGGCCAGGCGTAGCGGATTTTCCCAGCCGGCCGGAATGACCGCGGTGCCGAGTTCGATCCGCGAAGTGCGCTGCGTGGCGGCGGCCAGCACGGCGACCGGGGACGAGATGCCGTACTGCAGGTGCCGGTGGCGCACCCAGGCGCTGTCGAAGCCGAGGCGCTCGCCCAGCTGGATGATCTCGAGGGTGGATTCGTGTCCGGGCCCCGGATCGTCCCCGTCGAACAGGCCGATCGTGAGGAATCCGAGCTTACGCAAGGGCGACATGTCTCGATCAAAGCAGAGCGCGGACCACGTCCCGCATCGGACCGGTGAGATCCTGCTCGGAAGACGAGGCGAGCGGCTCCAGCCGGGTCATCGAGCGCAGCACCGAGAAGCCGACCGCGGTGGCCAGCACGACCTGTGCGCGCAGCAGCAGCTCGTCGGCCGCCGGCTGGTCGGGCCGCCAGCCGGCCAGCGCGGCCAGGCGCTCGCTCGACGCGCGCAGCATGCCGATGCGGATCTGGTCGGCTTTCTCGTCGCCCGACGAGCGCAGCAGCAGCACCAACTCGCTCGGCAGCACGCCGCCGGCCAGACCCGTGACCTGCTGGGCGATCACCTCGGCCACCCTTTCGAGCGGCACATCTCCCGCCGTACGCCGCAGATCGTCTCCGGCCGCGTGCAGGCAGGCCTCGAACAGGCCCTCCTTGGACGAAAAGTAACGGTTGATGAGGGCGACGTTGACCCCGGCGTCCTCGGCGATTTCGCGCACGGTCGTCGCCGCGTACCCGTCCTCGGCGAACCGCCGGCGAGCCGCCGCGAGCAAGGTCTGCCGGGTTTTGGCCGCATCGCGGGGCCGCCCCTTGACTGTCACGCGGGAAGCGTAACCGACCGGAGAGTGTGAGGTAAACGACTGTTGACTTAATCCCCCGGGTGCGAAAAGGTGCCTAAGTCAGCGCGCGTTTACAAAAGGACTTCGATGACGACTCCGGTACGCACCGGCCGGCACGCCAACACGAGCCTGGTCGTGCTCTTCCTCTCCCTCGGCGGCCTGTCGTTCGCCGTCCTGCAGTCCCTGGTCGCGCCCGCGCTCCCGGTGATCGGCCACGAACTGCACACCTCGACCGACAACATCGCCTGGGTGCTCACCGCCTACCTGCTGGCGGCGTCCGTCCTCACGCCGATCCTCGGCCGCCTCGGCGACATCGCCGGCAAGCGCAAGGTCCTGCTCGCGGTCCTGGTCGTGCTCGCCGCCGGCACCCTGCTGGCCGCGCTCGCCCCCAACCTGCCGGTGCTGATCATGGCCCGGGTCCTGCAGGGCGCGGCCGGCGCGATCTTCCCGCTGGCGATCGGCATCGTCCGCGACGAACTGCCGCGCGAGCGGGTCGGCGTCACCGTCGGCCTGCTGTCGGCGATCTTCGGCGTCGGCGGCGGCCTCGGCATCGTGCTGGCCGGCCCGATCGTCGACCACTTCTCCTGGCCGTGGCTGTTCTGGTTCCCGCTGATCCTGATCGCGATCGCGCTCGTCGGCGTGATCTTCGGCGTGCCGGAGTCGCCGGTGCGCACACCGGGCCGCCTCGACCTGATCGGCACCACGATCCTCTCGGTGTCGCTCACCGCGCTGCTGCTGGCGATCAGCAAGGGCAGCGACTGGGGCTGGGGCGACGGCAAGACGCTCGGCCTGATCGGGCTCGGCGTGGTCGCCCTGATCGTCTTCGTGGTCGCCGAGCTGCGCATCAAGGAGCCGCTGATCAACATGCGGCTGATCGCCCTGCGCGGCGTCTGGACGACCAACCTGGTCGGCCTGACCTTCGGCTTCGCGATGTACGGCAGCTTCCTGCTCCTCCCGACCCTGCTCGAACTCCCGGCGGCCACCGGCTACGGCTTCGGCAAGTCGGTCTCCACGGCCGGCCTGTTCCTGCTGCCCAGCACGCTGATGATGATGGTCTTCGGCCCGGTCTCCGGGGTGCTGGAGAAGCGCTACGGCCCCAAGCTGCCGCTGATCATCGGCGCGGTCCTGGAGACCGCCGCGTTCGCACTGCCCGCCTTCGCCCACCACACCACATGGCAGCTGCTGGCCTCCGGCTTCCTCTCCGGCGCCGGCCTCGGCTTCGCCTTCGCCGCCATGTCCAACGCGATCATCGAAAGCGTTCCGGCCAGCCACACCGGCGAGGCGACAAGCGTCAACACGATCGTCCGCTCGATCGGCGGCAGCGTCGGCAGCGCGGTGGTCGCCGCCGTCCTCACCGGCCAGGTGACGCCGCAGGGCATCCCGACCGACCACGCGTTCAGCGCCAGCTTCGGGGTGAGCGCGGCGGTGGCCGCGCTCGCGGTGGTCGCCTCGTTCCTCCTGCCGCGGCGCCGCCGCGAACAGATCGCCGACGACCTGGTCCCCGCCGAGGCGGCCCCGGCCAGCGCCTGACCGCTAAGGCCGGTCCTGCCGATCACGCGAGTGCGAGGCGGGTCCGCAGCGCCGGATCCAGTTTCAGATCGCGGGCGTCGAGCACCTCGTCGATCCGTTCGACGGTGCTCGCGCCCACGATCGGCCACACCACCGGATCGCCGCCGAGCAGCCAGGACAGCACCACCTGGTTGCGGGTCACCCCCAGCTCGGCCGCCACCGCGGCCAGTGCGGTCAGCCGCCGGGCGGTGCCCGGATGGGCGTACGCCTCCTCCAGCGGCCGGTCCGCTCGCACGTAGCCGCCGCTCAACAAGGTGCTGTACGCCCAGAGGTCGAGCGCGGGATCGCTGCGTACGTAGTCGAGCGTCTCCGGGAACACCATCCGGTGCCCGGTCGAGACCAGGGGCGCGCCGGGCCGCGGTTGCACGTACGAATGCCGCAGCTGAAGCGCCGACCAGGCCGGCACACCCCGCGCGGCCGCAAGCCGCCGGGCGGCTTCGACCCTCCACGCCGGATGGTTCGACGCCCCGATCCGAGCCGCCAGCCCGCCGGCCACGAGCTCGCCGAACACGTCGACGACCTCTTCGAGCGGCACCGCCCGGTCCTCGACGTGCGCCCAGTAGAGGTCCACCCGTTCCGTCCCGAGCCGCCGCAGGCTCCGCTCGATCGCGGTCCGCACGACCGCTGGGGCCAGGCCCTCCCGCGCCTTGGACCCGCGGGCCGGGTCGGTCGGCTGCGCGCCCATCTTCGTGCTGATCAGCACCTGCTCACGCCGGCCGGGCCGGGCCGCCAGCCACCGGCCGATCAGCTCCTCGCTCTGCCCGCCGACCCCGGACGGGTGCTGCCAGAAGCAGTAGTTGTTCGCCGTGTCGATCCACCGGCCGCCCCGCTCGACGAACCGGTCCAGGATGGCGAACGACTCCGCCTCCCCGATCCGGGTCCCGAATTCCATTGCTCCCAACACGATCTCTGCCATAGACCTGAGCCAACCGCCTGGAGCGCGCTCCAGGTCAACCCCGATGGGAGAATGGGCCATGGCGACTTACACCCCGGGCCAGGTGGCCGAGAAGACCGGTTTCAGCCTCGACACCCTGCGCTACTACGAGCGGATCGGCCTGCTGAGCGTCGCCCGCACCCCGGGCGGCCAGCGACAATACCGCGACGACGACATCGGCTGGCTGGAGATCCTGCGCTGCCTGCGCGACACCGGCATGCCGATCCAGCGCATGCGGGAATACGCGGAACTGTCCCGCGACGACGACACCGTCCCCGACCGGATCGCCCTGCTCGAGGAGCACGACCGCGCGGTCGAGACCCGCATCGCCGAGCTGCAGGCCCAGCGCGACCACATCCGGGGCAAAATCGACTACTACAAGACCCTCAGCGACCTGACCCAGCTGCACGCGCCGTCCACCGCGCCCTAGCCGAGCGGCTGCAGCTCGGCGATGTTCGCCAGGATCTCGGCCGCGCGCCCGCGATGGCGGGCCGGCATCCCGCCGTCGGCGATCAACCCGGCGAGCGGGTCCAGCTCGCCGGTCTCGTTGGCCAGGCGGGCGGCCGCCCGCACGCGAAGCCGGGGCCGGGCCGACACCGCCAGCTCGCGCAGCGAGTGCCACCGCTCGGCCGGGTCCCACCGGCCGAGGGTGACCGCGGCGTGCAGCCGGGTCACCGGGCGGCCGCGGCGGGCCCGCCGCCGCAGCAGGTCGAGCCCGCCGGCGTCGCCGAGCGCGGCCAGCGCCGAGAGGGCCCGCCGGCGCGCCCGCGGCGACAGCCCGCGGGCCGCCGTCCGCCGCAGGCGCCGACGCGCTCCGACGTCACCGGCGCGAGCCCGGACCAGGTACCACTCGATGCTTTCCCGGGCCGGCCGCCCGGCGGTCAGCCACAGCCGCGCCTCCGGGCGTGCCACCAGGGCCGCCCGCGCGACGGTCGC
The DNA here is from genome assembly GCF_040682075.1 of Actinoplanes sp. NPDC051411. NCBI lineage: Bacteria > Bacillati > Actinomycetota > Actinomycetes > Micromonosporales > Micromonosporaceae > Actinoplanes > Actinoplanes sp. NPDC051411. The sequence goes on from NZ_JBFBAD010000016.1 coordinate 110,563, forward strand.
CGGGTCGCCGTGCAGTGCCAGGTAGCGGGCGGCCGACTCGGCCAGCTCGGGTGGCTCGTCCGACGGTGCCGTGAGCCCGATGAGCCCGCCGAAGTCGCCGCGCTCGCTCAGCATCACCGCGGCGCCGTACGTGCTGGGCCCGCCCACCCGCTCGACGAAGGTCCTGAGCAACGCGGCGACCCGCGGATGGTCGCGCCGATGCAGGAGCTGCAACGCCCGGTAGGGCAGATAGGTGCCGGACCGCGGAATGTAGTAGCCGGCCGCCGGCACTTCCCCGGTCAGCGCCAGCAGCGCGCTGTCGTCGCCCCGGTCGGCGAGCGCCACCGCCGCCCGCAGCCGCTCGTCGTCCTTGATGCCGGGCGCCTCCAGCAGTCCGAGGAGGGCGCTCGGATCGCCGTCGCCGGCGAGCCGGACCGCGGCGGCGACGCGTTCCCGGTCGTCGATGAACGGATCGGCGGACCGGTCGAGCAGGGCCTCGGGCTCCCACCCCTGGACCGATCCGGCGCCGTACGCGTCGAGCATCGGCCCGACCATCCGGCTCGCGGCCGGGTCGGTCACCTGACGGGCGACCTCGCGCAGCAGTCGCGCGCCGCGCGCCTCGTCGACCTCGATCACGACCCTCGCGACCAGCAGCCGGGTGCGATCGTCGGTCTTCTCGCCGGTCGCGAGTTCGGCGAGCCGGTTCGCCACGTCCGCCTCCACGCCCAGCTCACGCAGCACCCGCCACGGTTCGGGACTCTCCACATCGGCCACCAGCGCATCGACCACGCGGCGGCGCGTGTCGGCGCGTACCGGAATCCCGTCGGCGAGAAGGTCGCCGGCCGCGACCGGATCGATGCCCTGATCGAGGAGGCCGGCGATCAGCCGGTCGGCGTCGTCCCGGTCGGCGACCATGAAGGTGCCGAGGCTGCGCGCGCCGGGGTTGGTCATCAGGCGGCGCCACTCGTGCTCGTCGAAGCTGTCCCGGGCGTGCCGGGCGGCGAAGAACTCGGCGAAGCTCTGGTGGATGAACCGCAACTGCCGCCCGCGGGCCACGATCACCCCGGTCGCCAGCAGCAGGTCACGCACCAGCCGCGGCCCGTCGGGCGACAGCGTGCCCAGATCCTGCCCGCTCTCGAGGCGCATCCAGCCCAGCGCCGACTCCACCAGATCGGCCGACGGATCCCCGACGTAGGCCGCCCCGAGGGTGTCGAGCAGGCCGCCGACCGCGGCCGGGAAGTCCCGGTCGAGCCAGGCGGTCAGGCGCTCGGCGCCGGCACCCCCGTCGGCGAGGGCGCCGTCGATCGCCTCCCGCAGATGACGTACGCCGTTGCGGCCGAGCACCAGGTGGTTGACGTACTTGTCGTAGAGCGCGGACCGGCTCGACGGCAGCGGCCGCCCGGTTTCCTGCTCGAACACCAGGGCGGCGATGGTGGACAGCAGCGGAACCCGGGCGACCGGCCCGAGCCGCGCGCCCGCCAGCCGGGCCACGAAACGGGCGGCCAGCTCGGACGCCACCGCCGGGGTGTCCCGGTGACGCGCCGTGAACCACAGCGTGGCGAACTCGTTCAGCCCGCGCTGGTCGAACGGCTGCAGCTCGAAGACGCCGACGCCGGGCCGCCGCAGCCCGGCCATCTCGTCGTCGGGCAGCGGCCGGGTGGTGATGATCAGTTGCCACGGGTGTGGTCGTTCGCCGAGCCGCTCGTTGAGCAACCAGAGCAGTTTCGTCCGCGCGGCCGGGTCGATCACCTCGTCGATGCCGTCGATCATGATGCGCCAGCGCGCGCCACGGGCCGGTGGCCGGTCGAACTCGGGTTCCCCGTCCGCGTCGAGAGCCCGGCAGGCCCGGGCGAGCGCGTCCGGGAGCGACCGGCCGACCAGGTCGGAGGCGGCCAGCGCGACCGTGACCACATCGGAGCGTTTCCCGCCGACGGCCGCCCGCGCCTCTTCCGCCACGACCGTGCCGACCAGCGCCGACTTTCCGGCGCCGGCCCCGCCGAGCAGAACCATGTGGGCGGGCGCGGCCAGCATCCGCCCGACCGGGATCGCCGGCCCGGCTTCGCCGGCGTCGGTGAGCTGCGGGCGCACGTAGACCTCGGAGAGGGCGGGCGGCATGGTGCCGTAGAACTGGTATCGGTGCCGGACCTCGCTGCGGACCTGGGCCCGCCGGAGGGCGAGAAGACGTTCGGCGGCGGCGGGCGTGGTCCGGCGGTGGCGCCGCGCGACGATCACGACCGCGGGGGTCGCGAGCGTCACGACACCGACGAGGGCGCCGACGATCGAGCCGACCTTGTCGCCGACGTCCAGCCAGGCGCCCATCTGCCTCCTCCGGGCCGCTGCCGGGATCAGGCTAACCGGTCCGGCGCCGCGCCGGGTGGCCCGAAGCGCCGCGCTCTCCGATGTGGAGTGAGAGCGGGACGAGAGCGAGGCGAGAGCGGATCACCCTACGTTCGGCTCATCAGCAGCCTTCGATGAGGGGAATTCGCGATGAAGTTCAAGAGGTTGGCCGCCTATGCCGCGGCTGCCGTCACCGTTGCCGTCACCGCCGTCGCCGGGGCGAATCCGGCCTCCGCCGCCGACCCGGCCGGTAACTGGCGCGCGTACGGCAACACCAGCCCAACTCTTCATTCCCCATCGGTCTGGGTCTGCGGCGATACCGCCCCGATCACCAGCGGTGTGGTCGCTCAGGCCTGCGTGGTCCGGGGCAAGGGCGACCCGCCCGACGTGGAGAGCACCCTTGTGCAGGCGGCGGTGATCGTGCGGAACAATCGATCCGGCGTCTACACCGCGGAAGCGGCCGCGGAGCTGGACACGTGGCCCGGGCTCCAGTTCTACAAGCGGTGGATTTGCCCGGCGTCCGGGATCGCACCGAACTCGTGGTCGGTCTGTTTCGGAGTGACCTTCAACTACTTCGACCGCATGCAGGCGAAGGGCGGCGTGAACGGTACGAGCCTCCCCACGTCGCCGGAGGTCTGACCCGGCGTGCCCGCGCCGGGTCGGGGGGCGCGGGGGCGGCGGTGCAGGGGGCGTCCCGC